>JACZSY010000354.1 GCA_022573975.1 SAR324 cluster bacterium
CACCACTGAATTTATTCTACTCTTAACCGGACAGTAGTTATTTCACCAAGAAGTTTGATCCAACTTTTTAAAGTTGGTCAGGGTTCCAAGGGGTGAAACCCCTTGGCCGCCAGAGGCACACAACCTCCACTTTTCAGACACAGCCTAATTGCTGGAATATGGTGGTCATCGTACATTTTTTGGCCCGTGGCGAACGAAGCCGTTTAGCGGGCCGCATATTGCGAGGAGCAAGGCAATGACACCATCGGGCAACGGCGCCTTGGCCGGCGGAGCAGTCAAAAACAATGTGAAGCGGCTGGGGCGGCTGGATATCGAGGGCGGCGGGCAGGTTGTGGTTCACGGCGGCCATGCCTTCATCGGCCACATGGAACCGCCCCACGGCACCACCATCGTGGACGTCTCCAACCCCGCCCAGCCCAGAATCGTAGCGCGGATCACCCTGCCCGACATGCACTCCCATTCCCACAAGGTGCGGGTGATGGGCGACCTGATGATCGTCAATTCCGAGCAGTTCAACCGCCACCACCTGCGCAAGGGCGGGGAGATTCCGGCGGTCACCCAGCGGCTGGAACGCGAACTGGGCCGCGCGCCAAGCGACGAGGACATCGCCGGGGCGCTGGGGGTGACCCCGGCGGAGCTGCCCGAACTGCGCGAGGCCGGGGCGCGGGGTTACCCGGACGGCGGATTCAAGATCTACGACATTTCCGACGTCACCAACCCCCGCCTGATCCGCTTCCAGAAAACCCATGGCGTGGGGGTGCACCGCTTCGATTGCGACGAGCGTTATGCTTATATCTCCACCGAGAAAGAGGGCTTTCACGGGAACATCCTGGCCGTGTACGACCTGAAAAATCCGGAAAAGCCCGACGAGGTGGGCAACTGGTGGATGCCGGGCCAGCACCTGGCCGGCGGGGACACGCCCCACTGGAACGGCTACCGCAACCGGCTGCACCACACCATGCGGCTGAACGACAGGATCTTCGCCTCTTGCTGGCATGCCGGATTTTCCGTGATCGACGCCTCGGACCTGACCAACCTGAAAACCCTGGCCGTCCACAACTACCATCCCCCCGTGCGCGACCCGACCCATACCATCCTGCCGGTGCCCCACAAGATCGGCGGGCGCGAGCTGGCCCTGGTGATCGACGAGGAGCACGAGCACGTCCAGGGACAGGCCCATGCCTTCATGTGGGTTTTCGACGTGGGCGACCTGGACAACATCCATCCGCTCTCCAGTTTCTACGTCGGTGAGAACGAATCGCCCTGGAGCCGTTCCGGAGGGCGTTTCGGCGCCCATCAGTTCCAGGAGCATATGAGCGGCAACCTGGTCTACGTCGCCTGGTTCAGCGGAGGGCTGCGGATCGTGGACATTTCCGACCCCTTCCTGCCCCGGGAGGTGGGCTCGTTCATTCCCGAACCCGGCAAGGGCCAGTCCGTGCCCCAGAGCAACGATGTGGACGTCGACGGGCGCGGCCTGATCTACCTGCTGGACCGCCTCAACGGCCTGGACATTTTGGAAATGGAGGGGTAGCCCTTTCAGTTTCCGAAGGGGGGCTTTCTTCCATCTCAACAACCTGCAAGAAGGAACCAATTCGATGCAAACCCGAAAACTCGGCAACAGCGGCTTCGAGGTCTCGGCCATCGGGCTGGGCTGCATGTCCATGTCCGGCATATACGGCGAGGCGGACGACGACGAATCCATCTCGGTGATTCAACATGCCATCGGCAAGGGCGTGACCTTCATCGACACGGCGGACATGTACGGGAATGGCCACAACGAGGAGGTGGTGGGCAAGGCCCTCAAGGGCCGCCGGGAGCAGGTCATCCTGGCCACCAAGTTCGGCAACACCCCCGATGGCGTCAACGGGCGGCCCGAATACGTCCAACAGGCCTGCGAGGCCAGCCTGCGGCGCCTTGGGCTGGAGGTGATCGACCTCTATTATCAGCACCGGGTGGACCCCAAGGTTCCCATCGAAGAGACCGTGGGGGCCATGTCCAGGCTGATCGAGCAGGGCAAAGTGCGCGCGCTGGGCCTCTCCGAGGCCGCCCCGGCGACCATCCGCAAGGCCCACGCCATCCATCCCATCGCGGCGGTGCAGACCGAATATTCACTGCTCTTCCGCGAGCCGGCCGAGGAAACGCTCCCCGTCACCCGCGAGTTGGGAATGGCCTTCGTGCCCTATGCTCCCCTGGGGCGCAGCCTGCTCACCGGCAGCATCCGTACGGCCGCCGATCTGCCCGAGGGCGACCGGCGCCTGGCCCACCCCCGCTTCCAGGGCCAGCACCTGGAAGCCAATCTGGCCTTGGTGGCCAAACTCCGCGAAATGGCAGCGGAAAAGAAGGTGCAACCGGCCCAATTGGCGCTGGCTTGGGTGCTGGCCCGGGGGGAGGATATCATCCCCATCCCGGGCACCAAGCGCGCGGCGCGGGTGGACGAGAACATGGCCGCGGCCGCCATTCAACTCAGCGAAGGGGACATGGCCATGATCGAGGAGACCATGCCGCCAGGAGCCGGCGCGGGCAACCGGTATCCCGACAAGCAAATGAAGGCCATCCAGCTTTGACGGGCATGGGCGCCGGAGAGGGACCGCCGGGATGGAGCGGGAGGCGGACACGCAAGCGTTCCCGGCGGAAACAACCCCGCCGGGCGGTCAGGGCATCGCGATTTCCAGGGGCATGGCCAAGATGAAACCGGTGGAAGACCCCGCAGGCCTTCCGCCGGTTTTTTTTCAGGAGGGAAACCACATCCTTTTCAGGGACGGCTACTTCGCGCCCAGGCGCTTGTACTCCAGGTTGGTGGGATAAACGCTGTCATCGCGGGTATCCAGCCGCATGGTGATGTTGAACTTGTTGGCGCCGTTGATGAAGGACGCCGCCCACACCAGTTCCACGATTTCCTCTTCGGAATAGACCTCCTTCAACCTGCCGAACAGTTCATCGTCCACCATGTGAGGATCGGCGGAGATGCGCAGACACAATTCCACCGCCAACGCCTCCTGCTTGCTGAGCGCGCTTAGGTTCATGTCGCCATGAATGTGCTCTTCCTTCGGTGCAACCTGCTCGCTCACCGGAGCGAGTCGTACGGTCATTCAGTAGGCGCACGAATTGACCTCCGCCGCCTTCAGGCGCATCATCTCGATGATGTACATGGGAATTTTGGTCTGACCGGCGAAAATAAAGGCGAAAGCCGGGCCGATCGCCTTCAGCAGGGCGGGGGAACGCGCGAACAATCCGAACATTTCCGGGTCCTTGAACCCAATGTCCGAACCGGCGAATCCGATCAACCCGTTGACATCGTCGTCCGCGCCCTCGCCCGGGGTGACCGTTGATATTCTTGTGCTCATTTTCAACTCCTTTGCATGGATGAATTTCACTGCCGGAGAAAAGAGGTGTTACCTATCATGACCGGTCATCTACCGCAATGCATAATATTTCGCGGTGCTCCAGCCCGGGCGGCCGATTCAACATCCCCGCTCAATTCATTCAATAAAATGAACTGCCTATCCCTTTGCTCAGAAAAATTTTATTGGATTGAAGGGCGGAAATGTGTTTTTCCAC
>JACZSY010000355.1 GCA_022573975.1 SAR324 cluster bacterium
GGTGGCGGGGTTTTCCCCCGCGGCCACCACGGCCGCTTGGTCCGCCACCATTTCCGGCTTGAAGCGGGGCGTGAAAGCTCCCCGGGAATGATTGGGCGCATCGGTGCTGACCGGGCGGTTTTCCCGGCTCCAGGCCTGCCAGCCCCCATCGAGCAGGGTCACGTTGTCGAATCCGAACACTCGGAACATCCACCATACCCGCGTGACGTAATGAATTTCCCGGGTGCCATAGAGCACCACCCGTGAATCGTTCGACACCCCCTGCCTCGATACGGCTGCGGCAAAGCGTTCCGCCGTGGGCAGCGCGAACCGCATCGCGCTCTCCGGGTCGGACAGGTCTTGCACCAAGTCCAGATGCGCGGCCCCGGGAATATGCCCCTTCTCGTATTCCGCATTGCCGCGCTCGACACAAAACACGCCGTCCTCGTCTATCCAGCGCTTCACCGTGCAATCGAAGATGCGCAATTCAGGGTCGTCGAGGTGTTGATCCAGCCACTGTGTTTTCACCAATCACTGTGTTTTCACCAACCACTGTGTTTCCACCAACCACTGTGTTTTCACCAACCCCTGTGTTTGTGTTTCCGCCAGGTTGTCCGTTCCCATGATATTCACTCCCAGTATTTGCCGCCTCATGCGGGCTTCGCCAGGGTGCTTCTGGTGGCTTCGCCACGGCCCACGGTCCCGGCTGTCCCGGGGGCGGGCGTGTCCGGCCGATGGACGCGCGTCAATAGAAATTCCCCATCGGCGGCGAGCTTAGCAGACCGGCGCCGGGCTTGGGAACAGCCCAAAATGGCGGCGGGGATTCCGGGTTGGGGGTCTCCACCCCATTGCTTGCTTTTCGCCCATTTCCTTTCCTATATTTCAACATTGAATGAATGATCTTGTGGCAAGCCAAGCGCTTTCAACCTCCAGGATGTTCGCCGCGTAAAGGGGGCAAGGTGCTCTTAAAGTTATCACCACTATTCGAGCCGTCTCCGATGAAAACACCCAATCGCATCCTCACCACCCACGCCGGCAGCCTGCCCCGCCCCCCGGCCCTGGTGGAGCTGTTCTCCCGCCGTTCCGCGGGCGAGGCTTTGGATCCCGCCGTCCTCGCCGCGGAAATCGAAAAGGCCACCCGGGAGATCGTGCCCAAGCAGATCGCGGCCGGGATCGACATTCCCAACAACGGGGAGCAGGGCCGCGAGGCTTTTTTTTTGTATGTGCGCCACCGCATGAGCGGCTTCGCGCCGGGAGGGAGCAGGATGCCCCTGGGCGACATTGCGCGCTATCCGGTGTTTCAGGAAATGCGCCGGCAATCCATGGCCGCGAAGAAGAGCGTCTCCAACTTCGAGGTGCCCAAGGTGAACGGAGCGGTGCGCTATCTGGACCCGGCGGCCATCGAGAACGAATGCGCGGAGTTCCGGCGGGTGCTGGACGCCGAGGCGCCGGACGTGCCCGCCGCCTTCATGACCGCGCCCTCGCCGGGGATCATCGCGGCGGCCATTCCCAATGAACACTACGACACCTTCCCGGCCTACCTGGAGGCGCTGGCCGATGCCTTGAAGGTGGAGTACGAGGCCATCGTGGCCCATGGCTTCATGCTGCAACTCGATTGCCCGGACCTGGCCCTGGAGCGGCACATCACCTATGTGGACCGCCCCCTCTCGGAGTTCCTGGCTTTCGACGAGATGGTGATCGGCGCCATCAACCGGGCGCTGGAGAACATTCCCCGCGAGTCCGTGCGGCTGCATGCCTGCTGGGGCAATTACGAGGGGCCCCACGACCTGGACGTGCCCCTGGCGGACATTCTCCCCATCCTGCTCCAGGCGGACGTGGGGGCCATCGTGCTGCCCTTCGCCAATCCGCGCCACGCCCACGAGTACCGGCGGCTGGCCGATACGCCCCTGGCGCCGGATCAGTCCATCGTCTGCGGGGTGATCGACACCACCACCAACTACGTGGAGCATCCCGAGGTGGTGGCCGGCCGCATCGAGCAGGTGGCCCGCGCCATGGGCGGCCCGGCGCGGGTGATCGCCGGCACCGACTGCGGCTTCGATACCTCGGCCGGCATGGGCAAGGTGGCCGAGGACGTGGTCTGGGCCAAGCTAAAAGCCCTCTCCGAGGGCGCGGCCCTGGCCAGCGGGCGCCTGTTTTGAGGGAGGAGATGGGGGTGGGAGCGCTTCAGCGGGGCCGCTGGATTCAGTCCGCCTCCCCGTCATCGTCCGGCCAGACCACGTTGGTGGTCAGTTGCGGCCAGCCGATGGGCGCGGACGCCTTGCCGCGCGCTTGATTCGGGAGAAGCGAAGGGTTCCAATCCGCCGCGATGATCCGGTTGCCATTGAAACCATCGGAATCCTCGCCGGCCAGCCAGCGCATGGGGGCGGCCATCACTTCTGGCTGGAGCATGTTGGCGCGCGGAATCCCCGATTCCGCGGCGATGAAGGCGGTGTCGGTGGGACCGCCCGGCACCAGCACGTTGACCGTGATCCCCGTGCCCTCGAGTTCCTTGGCCCACACCGCCGAGAGGGACTCCAACGCGGCCTTGGTGGCGCCATAGGGCAGGATGCGCAGCATGGTGAAAAAGCTGGTGGTGTTGTTGACGATGCGTCCCCAGCCCGCCGCGCGCATGGAGGGCAGCGCCGCGCGGGTCATCTGGATCGCGCCGCGCACGTTGATGCCGAAATAGCGCTCCCAGATTTCCGGGGTCAGTTCCTCGATGGAGGGATGGTTGCTTTCCGCGTCGGGGCGCAGGTGGCTGGGGCCGATGCCCGCGTTGTTGACCAGGATTTCCAGCCCGCCGAACGCCGCGCGGGTCTCCTCCACGGCCCGGTTGCAGTCCGCCTCGATCGCCACATCCCCCCGCACGGCCAGCAGGGCATCGCCCGCACCGGCGCCAGGCGCCTTGGTGCTCGCCTCGCCCATCTCTTCGGTCATCCGCCGCAGCGCGGCCTCGTCGCGGTCCATGGCCGCCACCCGGTGGCCATCGGCCAACAAGGCCCGGGCCATGGCGCGGCCCAGCCCCCCGGCGCCGCCGGTGATCAGCACGGTTCGTGGGGTCATCGCGGTTTGGTCACCTGCTTATTCCCCCATCCGCCCGGCGATATATTCGCCCAGTTTGTCCAGGGCAATGCGTTCCTGCTCCATGGAATCGCGCATCCGCACCGTGGCGGCGTGGTCTTCCAGCGAGTCGAAGTCCACCGTGACGCAGAACGGGGTGCCGATCTCGTCCTGGCGGCGGTAGCGCCGCCCGATGCTGCCCGCATCGTCGTATTCGCAGGCGAAGATTTTGCGCAGGTCTTCGTACACCTTGACGGCGGGTTCCTCCAGCTTTTTCGACAGGGGCAGCACCCCCACCTTGACCGGCGCCAGCCGGTGATGCAGCCCCAGCACCGTGCGCCGTTCCCCGCGCACCTCCTCCTCGCGGTAGGCGTCGCAGAGGAAAGCCAGCGCCAGCCGGTCCACCCCCAGCGCCGGTTCGATCACGTGGGGGAGGTCCTTCTCCCCGGATTGGGGGTCCAAGTAGGCCAGTTCCTTGCCCGCGTGTCGCTGATGTTGG
>JACZSY010000117.1 GCA_022573975.1 SAR324 cluster bacterium
TTTCTGGACTGCGAGGGTCCTTCCGTCTGCCCCGAAGGCCAAACCCTTTCCAAATTTCCCTACAAATGTTTGCAGAAGCTCCCCCCTTACATCCCAAAGCCGCACCGTTCCAAATCTGGAAGATCCCGCGATTTTCATTCCCTTGGGGTGGAAGGCGATCCATTCCACTGGTTTTTCGAATCCGCGGAGGGTCCGCAAAAGCCTGCCCTGGAGGTCCCAGAGCTTGACGGTCCTGTCCCCGGATCCGGTGGCGATAATTTGTCCGTCCGGGCTGAAGGCGACCGCGCTCACTCCACTATTGTGGCCGGCCTGTATGACCATCTCGAAGGGAATGTCCTCATCGGATTGATTGATCATTGTAAACGAAGCTGTGTATTTACTTCGCCTGGTTTCCGCGGCGATGGCCTGTTTGGCGGAAACGGAAATATTGGTTTTCAACAGACGGAATCCCCAGAAGTATGACCTATCGGACGGTTCGGTGGATGAGCGTCTGGAACATCGCAGTTTGTTCGGAGGAAAACTTCCCACTGGGGCGGTGTGTTCATACCCATCTTTTTTGCCCCAGGAGTTTCCGGACATCAAACGTAAATCCGGGGCGTTAATCCAATACCCTTTTGAGGTGCCAACCCTAAATGGCTTTCCACCGGAGCGGCAGGCATATTCCCACTGGGCTTCGGACGGCAGGGCGAAGGTGGCTGGGGATTTGGCGTTCAGCCGCCGGATGAACTCCCGCACATCGTCCCAGGAGACTTGCTCCACCGGGTAGTTATCACCTTTCTTGAACCTGGATGGATTGCCGCCCATGATGCGCTTCCATTGCCCCTGGGTAACTTCATGCTTGGCAATCCAGAACCCGTCCAGCCGCACTGGGCGCACGGGCTTTTCATCGCTATCGCATTTTCCTGCTTTGGCATGGCAGCCCATCTCGAACGACCCGCCGGGAACAAACACGAATTCCATGCCGGTCACCGGATCCTTCCATTCCTTGGCGCCGGCCGTTCCCATGGTGAATAAACAAAATGACAGGATCAATATAACGCGCTTCATTTCCACCTCGCATGATGGATATTGCCGCACAGTGGAATTATGGGGAATTTTTTTTGGTTTTTACCACAACTGGCATTGGAAACGAACACAGGGGGAAGTGGGGCGAACCCGCCCCCGGTTTCGGCGGCAGGCGGAAAAAAGGGAAAAGCCCGTCCCGCCGGGCGAATCTCCGGCGGGGCTTGGTTGGGAATATACCGATTATGGCTGGAAGTCCGCGAACATCTGTTCCAGCACCGCCTGGGATTCATCGAGGGAGGATTTTTCCTCGACGGGCTGCTTGAGGTAGGCGATCACCGATTCGATCTTGTCCAGGGCGTAATCGATGCGGGGGTTCGAGCCGCGCACATAGGCCCCGATGTTGATGAGGTCCTCGGCTTCCTGGTAGGTGGCCAGGGTGGCGACAAAAGCTTGGGCGTCCCGGCGATGTTGGGTGGAAACGATGTCGGTCATCACCCGGCTGGTGGAATTCAGTACGTCCACGGCCGGGTACTGGCCCTTCGAAGCCAAATCCCGGCTCAGCACGATATGTCCGTCCACGATCGCCCGAACCGCGTCGGCGATGGGATCGGCCGGGTCGTCTCCCTCCACCAGCACGGTATAGAATCCAGTGATGGAACCCTCCGAATCGGAGCGCCCGGTGCGTTCGAGCAATTTGGGCAGCGCCGCGAACACCGACGGGGGATATCCCTTGGTTGTGGGGGGTTCGCCGGCAGCCAACCCGATCTCCCTTTGGGCCATGGCGAACCGGGTGATCGAATCCATCATGAAGAGCACGTTCTTGCCCTGATGGCGGAAATATTCCGCGATGGTGGTGGCCAGGTAGGCGGCCCGGGTGCGGATCAGCGGCGGTTGGTCGGAGGTGGCCACCACCAGCACGGATCTTTCCAGGCCTTCGGGACCCAGTTCGCGTTCGATGAACTCCACCGTTTCGCGGCCACGCTCCCCGATCATGGCGATCACGTTGACATCGGCGGTGGTGTGCCGGGCCATCATTCCGATCAGCACCGATTTGCCCACGCCAGAACCGGACATGACCCCAACGCGCTGGCCCAGGCCACAGGTGAGCAGGCCATTGATGGAGCGAACCCCCACATCGATTGGATCAGTGATACGGCGCCGGCTCATGGGATTGATCGGCTCGCGGTAGAGGGGCCATTCCAGCTCGCAGAGAATTTCACCCTTATTGTCGATGGGATCGCCCAGGCCATTCAACACCCGGCCCAGCAGGGGGTCGCCAACCTGAACCGTCGGGGGGCGTTCGTCGGGGATGATCCTGCAATGGGGGCCAATGTCGGGCATCTGCTCCAGAGCCATCAACATCACCTTCTCGCCCTTGAAGCCGATCACCTCTCCCATCACCCTTTGTTGCGTGATTGGATTGTATATCGTGCACAATCCCCCAATGGCGATTCCCGGGTTGTAGGCCTCGATGATTTGACCGGTTTGTTGCACCACCTTGCCCTGCCGCCGCACCAGAACCGCATTTTTGGCCAGATCCCGATAGGTGTCGAAATTGGGAAATTGACGGGTATACAGTGTTTCCTCACCCTTCATCGTCCGCTCCAGGAGGGGTGGTGGCCGTCGCCGGATCAGGCGTGGTCTTCGCGGGATCGGGGGTGGCCGTCGCGGGATCGGGGGTGGGCCGCGCTTTCTTTTCCGGCGGAGACGCGGGTTTGACGGGTTGGGTCAGCACTGCGTCCCGTTTGGCCAGGGCGTGGGAAAAATCCCGCTCCAGGTGATAAAACTGGGTCTCGAAGGTCAGGTCGATCACTTCGCGGTCGGTTTCGATCAGAATATTCCCCCGCTCCAGTGACGGCTTGGCGCGGAAGGTGATGGATTGGGATTCGTCCAGGTAGCGCTTCAAGGCCGGGCGGGCCGCCAGGGCGAATTGGTGATCTTCCGGATTTAACCAGATCACGAAATTTCCCTTCCCCTCCAATTTGGAAAGGGAGTGGGCCAACATTTTCAAAATTGCTTTTTTGTTGACCTTCAGTTCGGCATGCAGAATTTTTTTGGCGATCAACAGGGCCAGCCGGATTCCATCCTGTTCGGTGTAAAACGCCACCCGTCTGCGGAATTGGCCGATCTCCTTCATGATGGCATCGAGGTGTTCCAGATTTCCCCCGGCCTCTTCATAGCGCTTGGCCAGACCTTCCTCCTGGCCCGCTTCGAATCCTTCGCTGTGCGCCTGTTTCCGAATCGATTCCACTTCGGCCTGGGCTTCGGCGACGATGCGGGCGGCCTCGGCTTCGGCCTCGGACTTGGCCGCCGCGGCTTCCTCATAGCGTTTTTCGGCTTCGGCGTTGAGGCTTTCAACCTCGCCGCGGAGCTGGCGCACGTAGAGCTGGGCCTCTTCGCGGATGCTGCCGGCGTAACTTTCGGCGTTGGTGAGGAGAGTGTTTTCCCGCTGGAACTGGAGGGATCCAAAATCGGTCCCCTCCGGTTTTTTCTCCAAATCGATTCCCACCTCGAAAGAACCGGTGGCGGGCGTTTTTGATGCCGCGTCCCCTTGAAACCCTCCTTCCCCCTCCGTGGGCGCGGGAAGTTTCCGCGGGGTTTCAGCGTCCTCCCGGTCGAAGTCGGTCAGTTGATACGGGGTATATTCTGGCTGAGGGGTTTCCTCGTTTTCCAATGATTGACCTTCCATCGGAATCCTTCCATTGCAAGGGCCGGCAAGACGCGGCGGTTATCGTTTTTCGCGCAACCAGGCGCGCACCAGGGAAGCGGTGGCCAATGGATCGGCACGGGCGATCTCGATGATCTTCTCTCTGGGCGGAAGTCCGACCTCCCGTTCGGTGGGGATTTCCAATTCCTCGCCTTCCAACTCGCCGATGGTGGCGGGCAGGCCCATCAAGAGGTCCAAATCTTCCGGTTTTTGGCTCAGCCGCTGCACCATCGGCCGCACCACGAACATGATCATGGCCAGCAAAAGGACGCCGAGGAAGGTGTAGCGGATGATGTCCGTGAAGAACTGCCGGTCGCGCTCCTTTTTCTCGATTTGGCCGGTGAGGTCCCGGACCCGTCCTGCCTCGAAGCGCATATTGGTCACGATGAGAGTGTCTCCGCGCTTGGCGTTGAATCCCACCGCCGCCTTGATCATTTTCTCGATATCCTTCATTTCCTCCGTGGTCCAAAACTCCCACTTGGGGTCGAGTATCTCTCCAGTATCCGGGTCGGCGGTTGGGGTGTATTTGCCGTCGATCAACACCGACACGCTCACCCTTTGAATCTTACCGATCGAAGGCTCGCTGACCACCCGCTTGACGCTGGTCTCGTAATTGCGCACCTGGTTGGTCTTGTTCAGCTTGGAGACATTGGCCACCTCCGAAGCGCCGGCCCGGGTTTCGGGCAGGTTGGAAGCGACACCGGGAATCCCCACTGGAATGGAGCGGGTGCCCACGGCGTTTTCAGTCGAGACGCGCTCCGAGCGCACAACGGTCCCGTCCGGATCGAAAATTTCCTCGCGGGTGGTCACCCGGTCGAAAGACAACACGACGTCCACCGAGGGTTTCACGCGGTTCGGCCCCACAATCGGTTCCAACTGGTTGATGATCTTGCTTTCCAGGCTCCGCTCGATTTTCCGCTTGAAGGAAAATTGGTCCTGGAAACTTCCGCCTTGATCCTCGTCGGAAATGCCCTTGCTGAGCAGACGCCCCGCCTGATCGACCACCACCACGTTTTTGATGACCAGCCTTTCCACGCTGTTGGCCGCCAGGTGGGCAATGGTCACCACCTGTTTTCGCCCTAGGGTTTGGCCCGGCCCCAGGTCGATAATGATCGACGCCTTGGGCTTTTCCTCTTTTGTGATAAACAACGATTTTTTGGGGAGGGCCAGCGTGACCTTGGCGAAGCGCACGGAATTAATTTTCATGATCATGCGTGCGATTTCCCCTTCCAGGGCCATGCGGAATTTCACGTTTTGATTGAACTCCGTCTCGCCGATCCCCGAGGAGTCGAGAAACAAATCGGCGAAACCCAGCCCTCCGCCGAGGGAAATCCGCTCGCGGGCCAGCGCCAGCCGCGCCTCGTCCGCCAGATCGCTGCGCACCAGGATCGATCGCCCACCCGGGCCGATTTGGACGGGGATCTGGTTTTGATCCAGCTTTTCCTTGATGATCGCCGCGTCTTCATTGCTGATATTGGAGTACAGGGGAACCCAGGTTTCCTGGTTGGTCACCACAATCAAGGCCACCAACCCCAACAAAACAATGGAAACAATGGACAACAATATCAGCCGTCTCGCCACCGAGAGGGTCTGGAAGAAATTTTGGAATTGGGAGGAGATATCCCGGATGCTGGTCGCGTTTTCCTCGGCCATCTTTGTTCAAACTCCCGCGTATAGAATCCATTCATTGCCAATCATTCGGCGAATCGCTCCATGCGAAAAAAACAGGGCGCCGATGATGAGTTTGTCACAGCCGCGGTATCGCGAGCAATCCGAAAGGCACTTCCTTGTCCGCCGGATTGACGGATGGAACCGCATCGCTTTGATCCACTGGAAAGCAATTTTCATTCCCTTCCCGCAAAGTCTGGAAGGGAAATTGGGCCGGAACCGGCAAGGACAAGCAAAAAAAAGCGAAATGACCCGTAAGGCCGGCCTTCGCGCCGGCATGCCGCTAAAATCAACCCGCGGCGATCAAACTTCTATAACTGGGTGCGCATGATTTCCTGGTAGGCGGCGGTCAGCTTTGAGCGGATTTGCATGAAAAGCCGTAGCGATATATCCGCTTTTTGCAAAGCGATCATCGTTCCGTGAATATCCTTGTTGGGTGAAGTGGCGAATTCCTCCACCTTTTGATCCGCCTGATGCTGCAGCCGATTGACCTCGTTGAACAACTGGGAAAAGGTTTCTCCCGCATCGTTGATCAGGGTTTGGCGTCCCCGGCCCTCCTGGCCGAAATCCCGCAGTGCCGCGGGAATCGCTTCCATGACGGAATTTTTGAATTCCATGACGCGCTCCGTTTGTTATTTCTCGTTTTTCTGGGGATTCATGTTGTGATAAAGCTGCGAAACGACCAGCCTGGCCCTCATCATTTTCGCGTAGTTTTCATTGGCGGCGTTCACTTCCTGCTTAATGGCCGAGGCATCTGGCTTTTCCGCCGGAACGCGCGCGCCCTGGGCGGCTTCCTTCATTTGATGCACCGCCGTTTCGAGGGTTTTTTTGAACTCCTGGCTGCCCAGCGTGTTGGGTTGGGCGGCCTTGTCCTTTTGGCGAGGCTCGGCATGGCTTTTAATGTTTCGGCTAGTAATATCACCAACGTTGAAATCCTTCATGCCGTTTCCCTTCGCGCTCGATGGTAATTCTGCCGAGCAATATGCAAAATTTGGAAGGAAGAACGCCCTTCCGGTAAATCTTTATTCACTGCCTGGGGTAATGCAAGGAATTTGCCTTATGCCCCCAGCTTAACTCCTTCCGATTTCCAGCGCCTTGAGGGCCATCTTCTTGGTGGCGTTGAAAGCCGCCACATTGGCCTCGTAGGAGCGGGTGGCCAGCATCATATTGACCATTTCCTCGACCATGCTGATATTGGGCATGGCCACATAGCCTTCCTCATTGGCGTCCGGATGGGAAGGGTCGAACTTGAGCACCGGGGGGCGCTTGTCGATGGCGACGCCAAGCACCTTGGAGTGCAAAACCTCGTCATCTTGGGCCTGTTGCCGCAATACCTCCTCGAACGTGCGGGGCGCCGGCAGGGCGCCAAATATCACCTCACGGCGCCGGTAAGGCCCGCCCTCGGGCGTTCTGGTGGTTTGCGCATTGGCCAGGTTGGCGGCGATGATGTTCATCCGGAATCGTTGGGAGGCCATCCCCGATGAACTGGTCGCCATCGCTTCAAGAAAATTCATTAAACGGCTCCTTCGCGAATGCTCATCCGCAAGGTTGAAAATTTATGGGATATCATTTGGACCAGCGCCTGATAGGCGACCTGGTTTTCCCCCAGTTTCACCATCTCGCGTTCCAGGTCCACCGAGTTGTCATCCAGGTTTCCCACCGGATTGGAGGTGAGGATGATATCCGGTCTCACCAGATGCAGCGGCAAAATCTGCCGCCCATCCATATGCCGGGGATTGGTGACGGCGAGCGGCCCGGGAAGATGGGCTTTCATGGCCCTTCCCAAAGCCTTCTCGAAAACCATATCCTTGGCTTTGAATCCCGGGGTTTCAATGTTGGCGATGTTCCCGGCCAGCAGCGCATTCCGCTTGGCGCGAAAATCCAGGGATTTGTGCACCAACTGAAGGTGGGTGTCGAAGAGGCCTAGCATGCTCATGATCCTGGACTGTGTTATTTTTCCGGAATTTCCAATCCTCCATGCAACGCACGAAGGCCATTTCCGGGAAGGGTGATGGATGTGACCAGTCTTCGATGCAAATCACGGGCCTTGCCGGGATATTGCGCTTGCGGATGCCCGCGGAATCAACCCGATCTGCGGGATATGGTTTTAAAACGGATGCGAACCCGCCTGTTTACGGGAATGACCGGCCCGTTTACCAGGGCCATCCGGACATTCAGGCGCACATGGTTCCGGTAGGAGGTGCCCTCGGCGTATACGGGAAAGGTGATCGTACGGGTTTGCCTGGGGCCAAGGTATATCAGGACGGGACTGGAAGCTCTGCGGAATTTTCCGTACCAGATTTCAAGGGACGCGGTGACCAGCAGGGGCCGCTTGAGGGGGTTTCTGACCGCCACCCGGGCCCTGCCCCGCAAAGCCACCCGCACGGGAATTCGCTCGCTCGCCAGGGTCAGCATATCGCGGTTTCGCAACCAAACCCTCCTGCCCAGTTTCTTGGCCAGAGCCCTTTCCAGTTCGAGGGCGGTTTTGTGCGGCACCCCCTTGAAATCCTCCAGTTTCCGCATTAAACCGGCGGGGAACCCATTTCTGTGCAACAGCTCGAAGCTCCATTGGGTAAGCATCCAGGTGCCTTTTGTGGCGTCCTTGATGACGACGGGTTTCCGGGTGTTGGAATAGGTAAAACTTCTGACCAAGCCCCTCACTTTCAAAGGCGGCTCCAACGGCTCGTAGAGGGCGTCGATGGCGCCTTCGATGATATAGCGCTCCCAGGGGTTTTTTGTCCTGCGCCGCAGAGCGATCAGGAAGGGGATATCGTACACCATTCCAAATTCGGTCAGCCTGTGCACGCCACGCCACCATCCGGCCGGCAGTTTCTTTTTCCGCAAGGCCGATATCAAATTCCTGCGGGCGGTTTTCGGGTTTTTGCGCAGGGTGTCCATGGCGGCCATTTGCCGCTCGGCATCCTCGGACATCAGGTTGAGGATTTCCTGGGGTAGAGGCCGCGGCTGCTTCGACGCCCCTGAATTTCTGGTTTTGCCCTGGAGAGGAAAACCGAACGCCAACACCACCAGCAGCAACGACACCGAAAGGGCGGAAATCCTGTTGCGGAATATGAATATCCGCCCTGTCGCAGTTTTTTTTCCCGCGGTGGTTTTTAATGCGATGGTGTTTTGCCGAGTTCTCTTCTCGCACATTTCGTTTTGGCCTTTTCCGGCTGGCAAGTCATGGATCGGATCGATCCGGAGCACGTAAGAACTGAAGGGGCATCCCCCGGAATCCTATTTGAAATCATCGCAATGGTCAAAGGGAAGGGTTCGCGGAATCCAGCGTGAATTTTTTTGCGGGGGTCCATTCCGCGCCGTTTGCGGCGGAAAAGAAGCCGGAGGTTCGATATCGCGCTGCCTGCGGCGAGGCCGGTCATTTCAAAAAGCAGCATTCCCAATTGCATCACGCTCCCGCCGAGGTTTTCCTGGAAGCGGCGCTGAAAACGGTGGCGTTTTTGCTCCACTGGTGGAATTTAGCTGTCATTGGGGATAGGATCGATGTCAAATTGGCGAATTACCTGAGGCGACTCCTTACCTTAGGATCAGATGAAACCACCGTCGGAAAAGCGGCTGATCATCGTGTCCAACCGCCTGCCGGTGTCCCTGGCGCGGGAGGGCAAGCGCTGGAGCGTGACCTCCAGTTCCGGAGGGCTGGTCGCCGCGATGGGGCCGGTGCTGCAAAACCGGGGGGGATTGTGGATCGGCTGGCCCGGCGTGTCCCAGCTGAAGGACGCCCGCAATATTCTCAACCGGGCCACCCAGGGCATCGGTTACACCCTGGTTCCCGTCACCCTGAGCCAGGAGGAGATGAAACAATATTACTACGGTTTTTCCAACGAGATCATCTGGCCGCTGTTCCACGGCCTGCACTCCCTGTGCAACTACGATCCAGCCTATTGGAAGGCCTATCGGCGGGTCAGCCAAAAATTCGCCAGGGTCATCATTGAAGAAACCGGGCCGGAGGACTACCTGTGGGTGCATGATTATCAGATCATGAACGTGGGTGAGGATTTGCGCGCCATTGGGATGACGACCCCCATCGGGTTTTTCCTCCACATTCCCTTCCCCGGCCTGGATTTATTCCAGAAACTCCCCTGGCGGCGGGAGATCCTGAAAGGGCTGCTGGCCTACGATCTGGTCGGCTTTCAGACGGTTCGCCACAAAAGGAATTTCATTCAATGCTTGCGGGGGATGCTTCCGGAGATCAAAATTTTCGGGAAAGGCAATATCCAGGTGGCCCGGTTCGAGGACCGCGAGGTGCGGATCGGGCATTTTCCGATCGGCATCGACTACAACGCTTATGCCAGCGGAGGACAGTCCCAGGAGGTGGAAGCCGAGGCCAATTCCCTCAGCTTTGCCTTGCGCAACCGCACATTGATCCTGGGGGTGGACCGTTTGGATTACACCAAGGGGATTCCCTACAAGCTCAATGCCATGCGTATCGCCCTGCGCCGGTTCCCTGATTTGCTGCACAAAGTCACCATGGTGCAGGTGGTGGTGCCCAGCCGCCAGGAGATTCCCCAATACGAACTCCTGAAAAACGAAATCGAACAACTGGTGGGGGAGATCAACGGCCAATTCGCCCAGCCGGGTTGGGTGCCTATCCAGTATATCTACCGGAGCCTGACCCGCATCGAGTTGCTGGCTTTCTACCGGACGGCGGACATCGCCTTGGTCACCCCCCTGGACGATGGGATGAACCTGGTGGCCAAGGAATATTGCGCCGTCAACGGCGACGGCAAGGGCGTGCTGGTGCTCAGCGAGTTCGCCGGGGCCGCCCGCCAGTTGCACCGGGGAGCGCTGCTGGTCAATCCATACGATCTGGAAGGCGTGGCCGATGCGATCCATCAGGCTTACAAAATGGCCCCCCAGGAACGCACCGAGCGCATGGCCCGGCTCCGGCGCAACGTTCAGCAACAGGACGTGTTCCGCTGGGTCAGTTCCTTCCTGCAAGCGGGGATCGAGCAGAACCTGGCCGATTTTCCACAACAGGCGCTCGATTCGGACGCCTTCGACGAGACCTTCTGGGCCGAAATCGACTAACCCTCCCTGGTCAAATCCGGAGCGTGAACCCCGATGAGCGATGGAACGGAACCCACATTGATCTACATGACCGCCGGCAGCGCCGGGGAAGCCCGCCGCATCGGCAAGGCCCTGGTGGAGGCCCGGCTGGCGGCCTGCGTCAACCTGATCGAGGGCATGAAATCGATCTACTGGTGGGAGGGGGCCGTGCAGGAAGACGCCGAGGTGGTGATGATCGCCAAGACTCGCGCCGCCCTGGTGGAACCCCTGACCGCCAAGGTGCGCGAACTGCACAGCGATGATTGCCCCTGCGTGGTGGCCGTGCCCATCGCCGGCGGCAACCCCGCCTTCCTGGAGTGGATCGCCCAGGAAACCCGCGGCCCGGAAAGCGGAGGGGGCGACGCGGGGAATGTCAAAGGAGAAGCGGATTGAAGCGGCGGGGTTCCAAGCCGCATTCCCTCGGCATAACTGGCACCGCAAGGAGGGTTCGCCGGGGTGTTGTTCGCGGGGGAAAGCGCCGCTTTGTCCGCTGCCAAAATCGGCGCCGAGGATGCCGGCAAGGGATTTACCAAAGCCTTCGAAAGCGCGCGCTTCCAGTTCGGCCTCGATCCCGGAGGCGCCCTGGGTGTGGAAGTGGGTCTGGAAAACACCATCGTGGAGCATCGGATGGAAATCTTTCCCATGGTTTTCACCCCTTTTGCGATCGAGACCGAAATCATATCGTTCGGCGCGTCCCTCAATTTCGAAAACCGCCTTTTCCCCGCATACGCCCGGGGCGCCCGGGAAATAACGGTCAGCCTCCCCGATTATTCCGCCGCCATTCCTGTGAATACATATTCCGAAACCATCAAGACCGCATCGTTCGCGGTGAGTCATCTTTTTTGATGCTGAAAAATTCGCTGGCGCAACCGCCCGTTCGCTCCCTGGAGATGAGGCTCCCCCGCCCTGGCTGGCGGTTTTATTTCATGGCGCCGGCCCATGGCCGCCTTTTCCCCAATGGCCCCCTGAACACATGATCCGCCCTCCGGAAATCACGGCGCTGGAACACCGCTTCATCCCCGCCGCGCAACCTTCCCGCAGGTTGATGGTGGTGCTGCACGGGTTGGGGGACAGCATGGCCGGGTTTTTCTGGCTGCCCGGCACGCTCGCCCTGCCCTCGATGAACTATTTGCTGGTCAACGCGCCCCATCCCTACTTCACGGGCTATTCCTGGTATGACATCGCCGACCCCGAACCGGGGGTGCTCCAGGGACGGGGCCTGCTGGCGGACCTGTTTTCCGAGTTGGAAGCCCAGGGCTGGGCCGCCGAAGACGTGGTGCTGTTCGGTTTTTCCCAGGGCTGCCTGATGTCGATCGACTTCGCGCTGCGTTTCGCGAAACCCCTGGCCGGCATCGTCGGCGTCAGCGGCTATGCCTTCGGGTTGGAGCGGCTGGAAAGCGAAATGCATCCCCAGGCCCGCGCCCAGTCCTGGCTGATCACCCATGGCACCCAGGACGAACTGCTCCCCGTCTCCCGCACCCGGGCGCAGATGGAAACACTGAAAGCAGCCGGCATCCCCCTGGCCTGGCACGAGTTCCCCAAATCCCACACCATCGACCCCGAAGACGAGCTGGCCTTGATCCGCCAATGGGTGGAGGCCCGCTGGCCCTGAGCGGCGGAAGGCTCCGCGCTTTCTCCGCACCGGCGGATGCAAGCCCCGATGGACGCGGATTCAGGCGGATCGCCGCCGATAACAGCGGACGGCAAAAGCCACTGGCGAAGGCCGCAAAGAACCGCCAACAGCGAACTGCCTTGGAACCACAGATGGACACGGATGAACGCGGATTCAACAGCGAACCGCACCTCACCCCCGCCCTTCGGGCACCCCCTTGTGTCTTGTAAAGCCGCAAAAAACTGGGAACTGCAAAACATTCACGGTTTGC
>JACZSY010000118.1 GCA_022573975.1 SAR324 cluster bacterium
TATCTGTGGACGCTGCCCATGTTTCATTGCAACGGCTGGTGCTACACCTGGGGCGTGACCGCCCTCGGCGGCACGCATGTATGCCTGCGGGCAGTCTCCCCCGCGGAGGTGGTCTCCCTCATTTCAGAGCACCGGGTGACCCATTTCTGCGGCGCCCCCATCGTGCTCAAGATGGTGGCCGACGGCGCCGCCGAGGCGGGCCTCGAGCGCTTTGGTCACCGGGTCAAGGTGTCCACCGCGGCGGCCCCGCCCTCTCCCACGGTGATCGAGGCCATGCTCAACCTGAATGTGGACGTGATTCACGTCTATGGCTTGACCGAGACCTACGGGCCCACTACGGTTTGCGAAATTCAACCCGCCTGGCGCGATTTGCCGACGGCGGAACTGGCGGGATTGATGGCGCGCCAAGGCGTGCCCTACGTGCTGGCGGAGGACATGCAGGTGCTGGACGCGGAACACAGGCCCGTGCCGGCCGACGGAGAGACCATGGGAGAGGTTTGCATGCGGGGCAATATCGTGGCCAAGGAATATTTCGGCAATCCCGAAGCGACCGCCCAATCCTTCCACGGCGGGTGGTTCCACAGCGGCGATCTGGGCGTGATGCATCCGGATGGATACATTGAACTCAAAGACCGGGCCAAGGATATCATCATCAGCGGTGGAGAGAACATATCCACCATCGAGGTGGAGAACACCCTTTACAAGCATCCGGACGTGATGGACGTGGCGGTGGTGTCGAGGCCGGATGAAAAATGGGGGGAGGTTCCCGTCGCCTTCATCACCCCCAAGGAGGGCAGTCAGCCCACGGAAGCCGAATTGATCTCGTTTTGCCGGGAAAACCTTGCGCACTTCAAAGCGCCCCAATCCGTATTTTTCGAGGTGCTTCCCCGCACGTCCACCGGCAAGGTGCAAAAATACGTGCTGAGAGAGCGGATGTGGGAGGGCCAGGAAAAGAGGATCGGCGGATGAGATTCGATAAATACCTCCACGCCATGGTTGGGTTGGGCCTGCTGGGGTTGGCGGTGTCAGCATGCGGCGGGAACGGCGGACCCATCATCGCCGATGAAAGCGAAGACCCCTGGAGCAGGTCCAACGGCTACTGCGTCCGTCAATCGGCGGAAGGACCGGTGATGCGGGTCATCAACCGCACCGATCCGGAATTGTGCGGAATCAAAACCAGGGAGCGTCCCAAGGAGTATGTGAGGGTTATTGCGCCAAAATAGGAAAATGTGAGGAAAAACCAGTTCCGTACGGGTAAACGACGATGGAACCGACGCTTTTATTGTCCGCCAGTTATGAACCCATCAAGGTCATTCCTTGGAAAAAAGCCATTACCTTGTTTTTTCTGGGAAAGGTGGATGTCATTGAAAAATATAACAAAATTGTCCGTTCGCCCTCGATTTCGCTTCCGCTGCCGGCGGTGGTCAAACTGCATCGCTATGTCAAGCATTTGCCCCGCAAGGTGAAATTTTCCCGTCAGAATTTGTACCACCGGGACGATTACACCTGTCAGTACTGCCAGAAAGCCCACCCGGCGCATCAGTTGACCTACGATCACGTCGTGCCCCGCAGCAGGGGCGGCAAAACCAGTTGGACCAATGTGGTGACGGCCTGCATTCGCTGCAACCTGAAGAAAGGAAATAAATTTCTGCACCAGGTCAGCCTCAGTTTGCTCCATGAACCCAGGGAGCCGGCCTGGCTTCCGGTGTTTTCCCCGAATTTGACAGCCGGAGCCGCGCCAGCCATATGGCAGAGCTACCTGAAATGGCATGACAAGACCCGATAGCGCCCCGGTGAAAGAGGAGATCGGCCCGGGTTGTGCGGGAGGGCAAAAAAAAGCGGTACCTGTCGAACAGGTACCGCTTTAAAAATGTTTGGCGCCAAGGAAAAGAGCCCGTCAAAGGATCCAATCCCTCGCTCGGGTTCAGTCCGCGCCCATCAGGTGTAAACCGGAGGGGCCAAATCGTCGACATTGGTGGAAGGCTGGATCATTTTTTCTTCGATCCCTTTGTCCTCTCCTCCATCATCGGGGTCCACAACCGGTTCGGGCATGCGTTCCAGGGCCAATTCAAGGTATTCGGTTACCTTTTTCAACGGAATGACCTTGATGTCCTTTTTGATTTCCTTGGGAACCTCGCTCATGTCGTTTTGATTGTTCCAGGGAATAAGCGCTTCCTTCACGCCACCGCGTCTGGCGGCCAGCAGTTTTTCTTTCAGACCGCCGATCTGGAGCACCTTGCCCCGCAGGGTCACCTCTCCGGTCATGGACACCTCCTTGCGCACTGGAATGCCCGTGAAGGCGCTGACAATGGCGGTGGTGAGCGTTACACCCGCCGATGGTCCGTCCTTCGGGGTGGCCCCCTCGGGGAAGTGAATGTGGATGTCTTTCGTTTTGAACGCTTCGGAATAGATCCCGAACTTGTTGGCGTTGGAGCGAACAAAACTCAATGCCGCCAGCACCGACTCCTTCATCACATCGCCCAGCAGGCCGGTCAAGGTCAGCTTGCCCGTGCCGTGCATCAGGGAGACTTCGGTGAACAGCAACTCTCCGCCCATGGGCGTCCAGGCCATGCCCGTGGCGACGCCGACCTCGTTCTCGCCTTCGACCAGTTCGAACTTGTACTGGGGAACCCCCAGGAAATCGTGCACCCGCTTGGTGGTCACCGTGATCTGCCTGGTGGAGGGTTTCTTCACCAACTGCGTGGCCACCTTGCGCATGACCTTCCCGATCGAACGCTCCAGGTTGCGGACGCCGGCCTCCCGGGTATACCGCTGGATCATCTCCAGGATGGCGTCGCGCCGGAACTTGATCTGGGTGGCTTCCAGCCCGTTTTCTTCGCGCTGCTTGGAAATCAGGTGCAGCTGGGCGATATTTTCTTTTTCCAACTCGGTGTATCCAGGCAGTGAGATCACCTCCATTCGGTCCAGCAGGGCCGGTGGAATGTTGGAGACATTGTTGGCGGTGCAGAAAAACAGGACATCGGAAAGATCGTATTCCACCTCCAGGTAGTGATCCATGAAGGTATGATTCTGTTCCGTGTCCAGCACCTCCAGCAGCGCGGCGGCGGGATCGCCCATCACGCCGTAGGTCAACTTGTCCACCTCATCGAGCAGCATCAGGGGGTTGTTGCTTTTTGATTTTTTGAGGGACTGAATGATTTTCCCTGGAAGTGCGCCGATGTAAGTGCGCCGATGCCCGCGGATTTCAGCCTCATCGCGGATGCCGCCCAGGGACACCCGGGTGAAATTTTTCCCCAGGGCTCT
This sequence comes from SAR324 cluster bacterium, assembly GCA_022573975.1. Taxonomy (GTDB): domain Bacteria; phylum SAR324; class SAR324; order SAR324; family JACQKK01; genus JACZSY01. The sequence continues at coordinate 3,265 of JACZSY010000118.1, forward strand.
CGCCACCGATTTGGCCAGGGAGGTTTTTCCCACGCCGGGAGGCCCGACCAGGGTGATGATCGGCCCTTTCATTTTTCCCACCTGTTTGGCGACGGCCAGGAATTCGATGATGCGTTCCTTGACCTTCTCCAGGCCATAGTGGTCCTCGTTGAGGATGGTTTCCGCCCGGTTCAGATCGTAATTGTCATCGGTCTTGATGCCCCAGGGCATCCCGAACAGGGCATCGAGGTAATTGCGAACCACATTGGCCTCGGCGGACATGGGCGACATCAGCTTGAGTTTTTTCAACTCCTTCCTGGCTACATCCGCCGCCTCCTCACTCATGGTGGTTTCATCCAGCTTCTTCTCGTATTCCTCGATCTCGGCCTTGCCATCCTCGCCGTTACCCAACTCTTTTTGAATGGCCTTGATCTGCTCATTGAGATAGTATTCCTTCTGGGTCCGGCCGATTTGCCCTTGCACCCGCTCTTTTAGCTTCTTCTCCAGTTTCTTGATTTCCGCTTCCTCCAGCATGCGCTCGAACACTTTCTTCAGCCTCGCCTTGGGGTCGAGATTTTCCAGCAGCAATTGTTTTTTCTGGAGGTCCAAATTGAGTAGCGGGGCGATCTTGTCGGACAACACCAGGGGATCGTCGACGCTCAGGGAAAGTTGGTCGATGCTCTCGGAATTTCTTTTGATTTCACGGAGATAGGATTCAACCTCCGTGATGGTGGTTTTTGCCAGGGCCAAGATTTCCGGGTCGACCGATTGAGGTTCCTCGATCGGCTCCACGGTGCAGGAATAGGTGGTCTCGTTCATCTCGGCGTCGATCAGCCGACCGCGTTGTTTTGCTTCGAACAGTGCCTTGACAGTCCCATTTGGCAAACGCATGATTTGTAAAATTTGGCCGATGGTGCCGATATCGAACAAATCTTCGCGCGCCGGTTTTTCGATCATCGCATCCTGTTGGGCGATGACGAATACCGTCCTGTCGGTTTCCAAGGCCTTCTCCAGCGCCTCCATGGATTGACGGCGGCCTATGAAAAATGGGGTGGTCATATGAGGAAAAACAACGATGTCCCTCATCGGCAGCATTGGAAGGGTCCTTGCCTCAGCCATGCGGAATCCTTTTCGCTGTGGGTTAGGTAAGCCTACATCACTCTTAAAAATTATAGAGAGGCACTGAAATTCTGTCAATGCAGGACCCGTTTGATAAAAGCCCAACACAATTATCAGGATGGGTGGTTCTCAAAACCGGTTCCCTGTGAGATTCTTTTTAAACGATGGGGTGCACTATATGTTTTGTGGCCTCCAGCATACCATCGGAATATTCACGGCATAATATTTTACTGCATTAATCGGGCCACGGTAAAAATTATTTATTAATATTATGTTAATTTATAGCATTTTAAAAATTCTTCTCCCAGAAGGCTCATTTCTTGAAAATCAATAAAAACTACAAAAAAATGCCCGGCTTCGCCGTTGGGTTTTCAAATTTGGGATTCCGCACCCTTTTTCCCACCATGGGCGGTTGAGACATGGGCCAAGGCCAGTTGAAATCATTTTCCATCGCGCCGGATATTCTCTACCCGGTAAATCTTTACCTGGATTTTAAAAAGCGATATGCTGCAAGACATTATGAAAAATCGTTTTTCCAAACTTTTCAAAAGCTGGCATTTGCAACTCCGGAAGTAAACGTCACACCGTGGCGGCTGGTTCCGTGAAATTAGTTTTGCATCATAACCGTTGAACGATGAATATGACATCCATCAAATTGATGGTTCCTGAAAATTTGTCCGCCATTTCCCGTGAATTTTCCGAATCCACGGACTCGGAAATTCTTGTGGAAGCTTACAATACCTTCGAGAAGGAACATATCGATGGTTTGAGCGAAGGTGAATTCATTCTTCTGTTAAACAACAACGACTTTAAAAAACATATCGGAAAAAACAAGGAACTTTCCGGGAAACTTTTAGCAACCGGTAAAATAATAATTCTTGTGGATGAAAATGATCTAAGGAATTCGGACCTCCCCATGATTCGCGGAATCGATGTGATGGACATCGCGCCCGGCAAGGATTTGTTTCATTTCAAGATTCAAAAAACGATTGCCGAAATTGAATTTGAAGATGAGATCAATACCCTAAAAACCTACGAAAGCAGACTTGACGCCCTCAACGAGATTGGCGTTGCTTTATCCACGGAGGAAGATCTTCATAAACTGCTGGAACTGATTGTTTCCAAATCCAGGGTAATGACATGGGCCGATGCGGGCTCTTTGTACCTGATAGAAACCGATCAAAGTAAAGAGGAAAACCATGAGGATTATCTTTCCAACAAAAAAATGCGCTTTCAGGTCTCTCAGTGCGATTCGGCCGATTTTTCTTTTCAATCATTGGTTCTCGAAATCTCCAAGGCATCGATTTATGGTTATGTTGCCATCAAGCAGGAACCATTGAATATTGATGATGTGTATTACATCCCGGAAGAAAAGGAATTTGGATGGGGGGGCAAGGAATTCGATGCCAGCAACGGATACCGCTCCATGTCCATGTTGACAGTACCCATGGTCAACCATCAGGGAGAAACCATAGGCGTCATCCAGTTGATCAACCGGAAAACCGATCCATCCATTATTCTCTCCGATCCAAAAGAGGCCGATAAATTTATCCGGCCGTTTACACAGCACGACATGCGATTGGCCATGTCCATTGCTTCCCAGGCCTCGGTCGCCATTCAGAACACACAACTGGTGGACTCGATCCGAACCTTGTTCGATGGCTTCATCAATGCCAGCGTGAGGGCGATTGAACAAAGGGACCCAACGACGGCGGGTCACTCCCAACGGGTGGCCACGCTGACGGTCGGTTTGGCCGAATTGGTCGATCAATCGGACGCTCCCAAATTCCGGGACGTAAAATTCTCCCGGGAACAAATAAAGGAATTACGCTATGCTTCCCTGCTCCACGATTTCGGGAAAATCGGAGTCAGGGAGGAGGTTTTGGTCAAAGCCAAAAAGCTTTATCCCCATGAAATGCAGTCCGTAAAAGACCGTTTCGAGTTGATCCGCACCTTGACCACCCTGAAAAATTTCGAAAATAAAGCGGGTTTGCTGGAAAACATGACAGGGGAAGATACCAGGGCATTGATTGCCCAGGCCGAAAACGATTTCGACCTGGAAATTAAAGATATCGATGAACTGATGAAATTTATTTTGGGGTGCAACGAGCCCACCGTATTGGCCCAGGGAGGATTCGATCAACTCCATGACATCGCCAAAAGGATGTTCAGTAAGTTGAACGGAGAAACGTTGAATTTTTTGAACCCGGACGAGTTGCTTTCGCTTTCGGTCAAAAGGGGGTCTTTGACCGAACTGGACCGCAAGGCAATCGAGTACCACGTCACGGACACCTACAAATTTCTGAACACCATCCCCTGGACCAGCAATTTGAAGAATGTGGCGGAAATCGCCTATGCCCATCATGAAAAACTCGATGGCACGGGCTACCCGAATCGTTTGAACGCCGACACCATTCCGATTCAATCGAAAATGATGACCGTGGCGGATATTTTCGATGCCCTCACCGCTTCCGACAGGCCTTACAAAAAAGCGCTTCCCGCCGAACGGGCATTAAACATCCTGCAGGAAGAAGTGAAAGCCGCGCATATCGACGGCGATCTGCTGGAAATTTTTATCGTTTCAGAACAATACAAGGATGTCCTGGTGCCCGGTTGATCCCGATGCGAGAGGGGGCCATCCAGCCCCCATCCAACCCCCAGAAGACCATACTTTACCGGTCGTATTGGAGCGAAATCAGCTGCTCGGTTTCAGCAATTGACCGATGATATTATCCAGATTTTTAACAAAAATCCCCATCCCTCTGCGGGGGGCCATTCGCAAAGCCCCATTCAAAACGATGGTGGGTGTTCCCCGCACACCGACAGAATCGGCCCTTTGGGTGGCACGGAGAATTTTTACGTTGACCCAGTCGGAGTTCGCATCGCGTTTGAACTGATCCCATATCCCGGCGCTCCTCGCCAAAAATCCAATCACTCGAGGGTCGTTTACGTTGTAGCCGCTGGAAAAAGTGGCGTCGAAGATCGCCTCTTTTACCGCATCTCCAACCCCGGCTTTTTCGGCGATGAAATATAACCTCAGTACCTGGTCGGATTGCCCTCGAAAGGTGATTGGAATATTGATCTTTTTGAGGCGCGCGCCATATTTTTTAAACAAGGGTTTGGAGAATTTACGGAAATTGTTGCAATGCGGGCAGGTGAAGTTCAAAAATTCTTCCAAAATCACCACGTCCAGGGTATGTTTTTCCGGAATATCACCGATTTCATCGAAGATTCCTTTGATCTGGCCAAAGGCGGCAGGGACGAGGAAAAGTAAAATAGCGATTGTGATTCCAATGATTTTCAAATTAAATTTCATGACGCCCTTTGATGGTTGTTGCCGAAAGGATACCGCCGGCAGCCAGTTAACACCCGTGGTGCAATGAATTTTTTAAAAGATATTCGCTCAGTTGCGATGGATATGGCTAAAACCTCGGATTCCTACCAGCACCAGGATGAAGTTACCGATGTGATCTGGACCCTGTTGGGCAGAGGCTATAAAGTGTACCTTTTTTCCACGGAGAATAGCGATAATTTGCTCCAGGAAGACTTTTCCAATCCCGGGCTGGTGATTTTGACCAGTGAAATGCCCCCGGCCACGGCGGATTTGGAATCCCACCCGGAACTTCTTGATCAGGCGACCTTATGGTTTACAGACAACCCGGTTCTCCAGCGCTGGGTTGAGGAGTGCGGAATGAGGCAGATGAACCTGAGCGAGAATCCATCCGCTCCAGAGTCCGCCATGCGGATCGCAACCCTATCGGAACTGGGCATCCTCCTCGATCCCACCGCGATTCTGCTGGGAGACATCGTGGGGGTGGTCGATGATTTCTCGCGAAATCGTGAAAAAAAGCCCCTGGTGATCGGAGTGGGCGGTCCCCCTTTGAGCGGTTATCAAAAATTTTCCCTGGAATTGAAATCATATTTGCAAGATGGGGGGCATGATCTGGTCGAGCTGCTGGAGCTGACGCATTTGATGACCACGACGGAAGGCATCCTTTCCAGCGGCGCGGACTCCCGGCCCTCCTGGCTGAATTTGGAGGAGGAGCAATGGGTTTCCCAGCATATTTTTCAACCCATGCGCTCGGGTTCCCAGGTTTACATCGACCGCGCCCCGGAGGGATTTCCAGAGGAGTTCTCCAACAATTTCCCTCTTTATATCAATCGTGAGGCGGTTTTGATCGTTTTCGCCGAACTGTTGTTCATCCCCGCCGTCGCAGAGATTTTGGATATTACGGTGCTGCTGGAGGTTTCGCCGGAAGAAACCACCCGCCGCTTGTATGAAATTCCAACAGGAGAACGGTTCGACCCGAAATTCACCAAGCAATACCTGAAACGCGAGGGAAGAGTCTATCGCCAATACTTGCGGGACTACCGTGTGGAAGAACAGGCAACCCTCCGGGTCAATGCCAACAAGGATTTGGCCTTCATCTTCAGTGAGGGGAATCCAGCCCCTCTAAATTGAACCGCTGACCATTCTCCCGGCTGTACAATTCCAAAATCACTTTCGGCGGCGATTGAATTTGAATCCGGCGGCCAGTTTGCGGGTGGCTGAAGGTAAGTTCCGCAGCATGGAGCAGGTGACGGCTGGTTGAATTTCTTTCTCCATTGGCTACCCACTGGATGAAATCCTCCTCTTCCCTCCCATAGAGTTTGTCTCCCCACACAGGACACCCGAAATACTCCGCATGCACCCGTATCTGATGGGTGCGTCCGGTGTAGGTGGCGATACGCACCAGAGCCGCCCCAGAAAGTTGAGAAACCAGGGTATACCGTGTTTGCGCCGGGCGCCCGTCCCGCCGCACCTTTTGCCGGATATGGATTGAACTGGCCTCGTCCCTGGCAATGGGGGCGTTGAGAAGAACTTCCGATCCGGGAAGACGGCCTCGCAAAACCGCACTATAAATTTTGCCAACCCGGCCCTCCATGAAATCCCGGCCTAAACTCCGCGCGGTATCCTTTGATTTTGTGAATAGATTGATCCCACTGGTTTCGCGGTCCAGCCGGTGCACGGCATGCAACTCCTCCAAACCGCGTTCTTCCTTCAGGTGATGCACCAGGCAGTTGCGCCAATATTTGCCGGATGGGCTGGTGGGAATGTTTCCCGACTTGTCCACCGCCAGCAGAACATCGTCCTCGAACAACACCGCGTAGCCGGTGTCCACCTCGGGCTCGGGAACCAATGGCGGCTCGTAAACGATTTTGTGTCCCGTCCGCAAAAGCGTTTCCGGCCGCAGGTTTTTCCCATTGACCAGAACATTGCCGGAAAGAATGCGCTCCTCCCATTCCATCAGGCCGTGGTACTTGAAGCGGCGCACCAGAAACTCCAGCAATGTTTCGGTCAAATGCTGCCGCACATATTGGAACGATAATTTAGGCACTGGACGTATCCGCGAAAGGATTGGTGAGGCTACACCTCCATTGAGCCTGATGAATCCAGCCAACGTCAAATAAGAAAGCAGCAATTGCCAATAGTCTTGTTATGCGACACTCGAAATCGAAGCCCTTCCGTTATCGCGGCGATGCGCGATGCTTGGCATGGGTGTCAATCACCCAAAATTGGTCCGAAAACCTGAAATTATGCCATAGCCCGGTCGGCAGAAAATAATCACGGTTCAGGGTTGCAATTTCCTTCCATTTAGTTTACTTACGGTAATTAAGATTACCGCAGGTAAATTCATATTCCAGCAATCAGGATTTTCATGTCCCATCTTGTTCACCACCAAAGCACGACTCCAACTCCAGGGATCGATCCGGAATTGATCCGGGACAATCGCGCCGCATCAAAGGCCGATGAAACCAAACGGGCGTTGCTCAAGAACTGGAGTCTGTTCGAAAGTTGGTGCGATGCTCAAGGCGTATCGGCGTTGCCGGCCACCGCCGATGTGGTGGAAGCCTTCCTGTTGTACCTGGCCGACCATCATTCCTCCCGGAAGCGGAATAGTTCCGCTACAACCAAAGGGCTGAAAACCGCCTCGGTCTGCCAGGCGCTTTGGGCCGTCAACGCGCGGCATCGGATGGCCGGGTTTCCGCCACCGGGCGACACCATCCAGGTCAAAACCGCCCTGGCTGGCATCAAGCGCAGAAAAGGCTCGCGCAAAAAGCAACAGGAGCCGCTGACCATTGAACACATCCGGCGGATTCGGTTTCCGTCCACATTGAAAGGCAAACGGGACAAGGCCATTCTTTTGCTGGGTTTCGCGGGCTGTTTCCGGCGCTCCGAGTTGGTGGCCCTGAAGGCGGAGGATGTCCGAAATTCCGCCATGGGGATTCGCATCTTCCTCGAACGGTCGAAAACCGATCAGGAGGGTGAGGGAAGTTGGGTGCATATTAACGCCGCGGTTCAATTTACCGAATTCTGCCCGGTAATCGCCTTGCGGGAATGGCTGGACGCCGCTGGAATAAACCGGGGCGTAATTTTCCGCTCGCTGACCAAGGGCAAGACCCCAAGGATCGGGGAGAAACTTTCCGCGGTCAGCGTGGATGCGACCGTGAAGTGGGCGGCCAGGGAATGCGGGTTGGACCCGAAAAATTACGGGGGTCACTCCCTCCGGGCCGGCAGCGCCACTTTTCTTTCCGAACGGGGAAAAACACCGACCCTGATTGCAAAACATGGGAGGTGGAAAAGTCTGGATATGGTGTTGACCTATTGCCGAGGGGAAACCGCCCGGGAACTTCATGGTGTGTATTGATTTTATTTTAATCTATAAAGCAACATAATATATTATGTGATTGTTGCGGTTCGAGTTTAAATAATGCTACAAGTGTCTACTGCTCGCAGTGCTGGAGTAAATTCCTTAATAACCAAACAATTTCGCAATGAAAACATTAACACGCCGGCAGCACGAGGTGCTGAATCTCATCGAGGAAATGACCGCGGACAAAGGTTATCCACCTTCCATGCGGGAAATCACCGCCAGGATGAACCTCGCGTCAGCAGCGGGGATCCACAAACACATCAAGGCTTTGGTGAAAAAAGGGTATCTTTCAAAGGCGGATTTGCTCTCGCGTTCGCTGAAAATCATTCGATCCGCTACGGGGCAAGACCCCGCGGCGGAAATGGTGGAACTGCCCCTGGTGGGTTTCGTCGCGGCCGGGCTGCCCATCGAGGAAATTTCCCAAAGCAACGAAACCCTGACGATTCCGTCCTCCATGCTGAACAAATCGCCGGACCGTTATTTCCTGCTTCAGGTTCGGGGCGACTCGATGATCGAGGAAAGCATCCTTGACGGAGATTACGTCATCGTCGAAAAGCGGGAAACGGCGGAGAATGGAGAAGTTGTGATCGCGTTGCTGGATGGCAGGGAAACCACCTTGAAACGCTTTTTCAGGGAGCCAAACCGCATCCGGCTGCAACCGGCCAATGCGGCGATGTCTCCCATCTATATCGAAGGGTCAACGATACAGATTCAAGGGATCGTGGCGGGTTTGTGGCGCAGATATTGACGGTGGCGCCGCCACGGTGTCCCGCCATCCCGCCTCGCATCAGACCGGGGCCATATCTCCCTCGTTGTTTTCGGGCGGATTGATCATCCCTTTCTTGCGCATTTCCACCAATCGTTTTTCTTCTTCTTCTATTTCCTCCGGCGTCAGCGGCCTCGGTTTCTCGCATAGCGCGTGCGCAATGACCTCGTCGAGGTGCTCCACCGGAATTATTTTCATTTCTTTTTTGATTTCATCGGGCACCTCGGCCAGATCTTTTTCATTGAACTTCGGAATCAGCACCGACTTCATCCCATTTCGTTTGGCCGCGAGCAATTTTTCCTTCAATCCACCGATCTGGAGCACCAGGCCGCGGAGCGTAATTTCTCCGGTCATGGCCACATCCTTGCGAACCGGAATATGGGTCAAGGCGCTGGCCAGGGAGGTGACCAGAGTCACTCCGGCGGAAGGTCCGTCCTTGGGCACGGCGTTCTCGGGCAGGTGCACAT
>JACZSY010000119.1 GCA_022573975.1 SAR324 cluster bacterium
GGGCGTCAAGACTCCCTTCGATGACCGGCAGGTAGTGCGGGACTGGGCGGAAACCCGCGGTTATGCCGGCCGGAGGGCGCCCCAGGCGGGGTAAGGCCCAGCCGGCGTCAAGGTGAATCCTTGGGGGATTATTTTTTGTGGCTCCATTCCCCGCCGCCTGGGGCGGGGCCGGTCATCGGCACAGGGGGCCCGGCATAAAAAAAACCGCATTTCCAGGCCGGATCGGCTCGGAAATGCGGCTATCGGGGTTTTCATTCAACGGAGCGGATTACCGCTTCATGGCCACCAGGTCGGCCATCATTTCATCGCTGGCGGTGACGCCTTTGGCGTTGGCCTGGAAAGCCCGCTGGGTTTCGATCATTCTCACGAACTCCGTCGCCAAATCCACGTTGGATTTTTCAAGATTCCGCGAGCGGACGCCCCCGAAGGATCCATCGTTGGGATGTCCGGAAATGGCCTTGCCGGAGGTGAGGGATTCGGTGAACTCGTTGTCTCCCTTGCGCAGGAGGCCGTGGGGGTTCACGAACTTCGCAAGGGACACCCGGAACAGCGGCCGGATCGTACCGTTGTCGAAGGTTCCCTGGATCACCCCTTCACCGTCGATGTCGATCGACTCCAGGGACCCGGCCCTGCGCCCGTCGACCTCCAGATTGACCATCTTGGATTTCGAGGCGAACTGGGTGAAGCCGTCGAGGCCCGTGCGGTCGTCGGCGGGATCGAGCGGATTGGATCCCTGGCCGAAGTTGAAGCCGACCACCTGCGGGTTTTGCAGGAAGGGCAGCGTCACCTGGGGCACGTCCACGTTGGCCGCCAGGGGCTGTTCGATCAGCACCGGAGGCCCCGGGGGAATGATCTGTCCATCCGGCCCAACCTGTCCGATCGCCGACGGAATGAATGTTCCGTTGGTCGCGGTCAACAGGCGGCCGTTGTCGGTGAATTTGAGGAACCCGCCGCCGACGGCGATCTGGTTTTCCGGGGGGGCGCCCACGTCCTGGCCGGGCACCACCACGTACCATTGCCACTGGTTTCGCGCTCCCGTCCCCGCGATGGGCGCTCCCGTGGCCGCATTGATCTGGGGCGGCACGTCGGGAAGTTTCCGGAAGACCACGTTCAAGACATGTTCGCCGCCCCGGTCGTCGATGACCGTGAGCGCGGTTTGAAAATTGAACATGTCCGACTGCACGTTGGTGGGGTCGAAGGGCACGGTGAGAGCCGTTGCTTCGGCATTCAGGTTTGCCTGAATGATCACGCCGGTGCCGTTGGCGCCGTCGCCGGTCGCCTGCGGCGGATCGTTCACGCCGATGATTTTCGCGGGAACGGGAAAACCGATCGCTTCTCTCGTGTTCGGACTGACTTCGCGGGTCATCACCAACTTGCCATTCTGAGAGACGAGGAAACCGTTTTCATTGAATTTGAAATTTCCGGCGCGGGTGTAGGAGGTCTTGCCGAAATCGTCCTTGAGGAGAAAAAATCCCTCTCCTTCCAGGGCCAGGTCGGTGATCTGTGTGGTTCCCTCCAAGGACCCCTGGCTGAAATTGGCCTGGGCCGAAACGATGGTCACCCCTTTACCGATTTTCTGGCGGGTGCCACGCACGCCCGTGGCCAGCATGTCCTGAAAATTGACGCGGTTGGATTTGTAGCCGGTGGTGTTCACGTTGGCGATGTTGCTTCCGACCACGCTCATGGCCTCGCCAAATGCATTCAGTCCGCTGGCGCCTGTATATAACGCAAACATAGATTAACCTCTTTCATTCCTTTGATGAGATGGATGCGGGCCATTCCGGCGTACACCGGGAAACCTGGCCCCGTTTTTCCGCATCACGTCCCTGTGAAACTTTTCCGCGGGTCTAACCACCGGCACCTCCAATGCCGGCGTAAATATTGGTGCTGACCGCCCCCGCCGGAATCCCCGGGGGAGAAGACACTGCTCCAGCCCATCTACCGCCTGCGGTTTGTCACCGGTGGCCGGGAGCGGATATCCTGCCGCAGGTTGGCCGGCAGCCGATCGCCGAAGATGCGCTCTGAACGGTTGGACATTTCGATCACATCGCGCAGATCGATGTCCTCGCCGCCGATGTTCAACTTGGGACCTCCGGCGCCGAATTTCACCCCGGAGACCTTGCCCAGGCGGAACATTTCCACGGCCAATCGCTGGTCCTCGGAGCTTTTGGCCACGATCTGGAACCGGTACCTGCCGTCCGGCGCCCGAATGCCCTGCTTGTCCAGCCCGTCCCACCGCACCGCATGGCTTCCCGCGGCAAACGCGCCAAGATCGACGCTGCGCACCGCCTGGCCATCGGCGCCCATTACGGTCAACTTGACCTTGGCCGCCTCGCGGGGAATCTGAAAGTGTATCCCGGAGGCCTGCCCCCGATTCACCTCCACGGTCTGGCTGCGGATTTTCACGTCCTTGTCCAGGAAGGCGAAGGTGTTGGCACGGACGATTTCGGCTTGCGTTTTGTTTAATATGGCGAGGGAATCGTTGATGTTGATCAACTGCTCCAACGATCCCATGCCGGTCAATTGTTGCATCATGCTCTGTGAATCCATGGGATTGAGGGGGTTCTGATTGGTGACCTGGGCCATCAACAGTTTCAGGAAATCGGCCTTGCCGAGAGAATCGGGTTTGGCGGATTTTTGCGTAAATGACTTTTGCAGCGAGGTTTCCGCCGCATTGAGTGCATTTGCCGTATTGATATGTGTCGTCACCGGTTATCCCTTCCTTGGTGGCGGTCAGGCATAAATGCTCAAACCGCTGTGATTCAACACGCGCTTCCCCGAAGCCGCGGCCACCGCCATTTCCAGAGCGTTTGGCCGGGTGTTGCGCGAGGCCGGGGTGTCTGAATCGCGGGGCTGCATATCGGGGTTTTGATGATCCTTGCGCACGTTGACGTCGAATTTGAATTGTTCGGCGAGATTGTCGCCGGACAGCTTTTCCCGCAGTTCGTTGAGATGGGTTTCCAGCAGCTGTTTGGCCGCCAGCGTGTCCACCCTCATGTCGATCCGCAGGATGCCTCCATCCTCTTGCACCACCTTGATTTTGACGTCACCCAGGGACGCCGGATGCAGCCGCAGGGTCACCTGGTTTTTGTTGTTGGTGATCATCCAGCGGGCCTCGGAGGCCACCTGCTCGATCACGCGTTGTTGCACGGCCTCGTCGGCCGGGGTTTCGAAAATATGAGCCCGATTCACGCTGCCCACGCCGGGCGGAGGGCTGGTAACTTGAACCGTGGCCTCCACATCGGCCTGGTTTTGGGCCAGGGCCCGCGCGCTCTTGCTGAAGACCCCTTCCATTTGCAGCCGGTCGCGCAGGAAGTTTTGCGCCGCTTCGGTTTCGAGGCCCTCGCCGGCGGCTTCGGCCGAACCGGCCGCGATCTGCGCCATCAGCTGATTGCGGGAGTGAGCGGCTTCCAGTTGCACCTGTTCGGTCTGGCTGAGGCCTTTGCGCCCGCCCTTGCCCTTGGCCTCCTGGCTGAACTCCAACAACTCCTTGACTTCCGCACTGCGCGCCAGGGAGGGATCGGAGGTTTCATCGGGCTTTTTGGCTACATCCAGCAAAGCGTTGCGGGCCTGGTCCATATTTCCGGCTTGAGCCAGTTCCGCTTCCGCCGAGCCGGGCAGAGCCACGCCCGCTTCGGAGGCGAATTTCGCTTCCTGGTTGCCATGCTGGCTGAGCCGCCAAACGGCCGAGCCATATTGGGCATTGATGGGGGTCCGATCTTCGATTTGGCCCACCTGTCCGGATTCTTCCGCATGGGTGAAGGACACCGGCCGGGTTTCCTCCGCTTCCGACATCAATTCTTCGATGGAAGGGGATTCGCCGGCGCGTTTCAGGTGGGGATTGGATGCGTTCTCAACGGCTTCATCGAGGGAGGTCTCCCCCGTTTTATCCGTATCGGACTGGCCGCCCGCTTCGGTGGCCGTTTCGGTGGCCGCTTCCACTGCGGATGCCGGTTTGGCGTCCGCCTCGCCGTCACGATCTTGTTCCTGTCCGTATTTTTGACGGACACGGGGATCGCCATCGGACGGGTCGCCCGGGGGACGTTGAGAGGTTGAAGGTTTCGAATGTTCCTCGGCCCTTCGCAGGGCTTTGGCGAAGTTCTTGTTTCCGGCGGGGGGCGCCGGAGGCATCGCAACGTCTTCCTTGAGCCCGATGCCGGGATCGATTACAGGAATCACGAAGTCCTTTTCGATGCTTAAAAAGGCCTGATTTTCTTATCGACGGGGCCACCGTATTATTCGGTGGCGGGCTTCTTGCGGACAATGATTTCGGTAATGCGTTTCGCCATGTCCGGCGGCAAGGCTTCCAACAACCGTGCCGCTTTTCGCGTGTTCATGCCCAACAGGATCTGCGCCACCATCTTTGCATCGAACGTTTCCATCTTTTGCGCGGCGATCTTGGGATCCATTCCGTCGTAAAGCGTAATGACCTTTTTGAAGTTTTCCGCATCCTGCGTCTTTTTCGCTTCAATGCTGGCTTCAATTCTTGTTTGAAGCCTATTCAACTCATCGACCTGCTGTTGGATGTTGTCGCGCATCGCCCGAAGTTCTTCTTCGCGTTGATTGAGCAATGTGTCCCGCTCATCCAACCTGCGTTTGCGCTCCAACAGACTCAGCAGGATTTTTCGTTCCTCCGGCGTCAGCGCTACTGTGCGCGGCCGCTGGGCCGGTGGCGCTGTTGGCTTGGCTGGCTTGTCCGGTGGGTCACAAAAGGCCAAGCCGCCTGACCAAATCAAATTTGCCATGGAGCAGAAGGTTTCCATGCCATATCCGTGCCGTGCCGGCATGGCGACCAGGGCGATGGCCATCGCAAACACCATTCCGCCCTGTATTATTTTTGCTTTCAGCATCATCCAACCGATGATGGGGGTGAGCAATCGCAGGGTTTTCCACGCGCCGCGGGAAAAGTCCTACCTGGTGTGAAGCAGGAAATAGTTTCTGGCCACCTCGTCCATGGTCAGCCGTTCCCGCCGGTTTATTTCCTGCTGGTAGCGGTTCTGTTCCTTTTCCCGCAAAATTTCCAACGTCCGTTGCGCCCGTTTGGCTTCGACCAGGATTTTTCTTTTCGTTTCCAGTTCCTGGGCCTCTTCGCGTTTCTGTTCGGCCAGCAATTCGATTTCCCCTTTCAGGCGCCGTTGAAAAAGGTTGAACATTTCCAGCGGGAAAACCGTGGCGCTGCTTCGCCTGGCCTGATTGGTGAATTCGGAGGCCCGGGTCAGGCTTTGTTGATGGGTGAGAATCTTGGCATCCAAAACCTGCTGGCGGGCCATCACCTCGCTGAATTCCTTTTGGCGGATGCGGGCCATTCGCTCGCGCACCTTGAGCACCGATTCCAGTCTGAAATGAAACATGGCCTCGCCCGATGGAACAGTCGAATTGGTGGTTCCGGGTCTATTCCCCGCCGCATGGGGCGGGTGAGCAGCCGGGGTTTTACACCCTCTCCGCCAGCCGGCGAGGGTGATGTTTTGCGTTCGTCAGCCTCCCGCGTTCTCTCCTTGGGACAGCATTTCCTCCGCCGATGCCAGGGAATGGGTGGTGATGTCGATTCCGCTCAACAACCGGGCCACCTCTTTCACCTTTTCCGGCCCTTCCAGCGTTTCGGCCCGGGTGTAGGTCTGACCCTTCTCGGTGGCCTTGGAGACCAGCACATGCCGGGTGCCCAGGGCGGCGATCTGGGGCTGATGGGTGACGCAGAGCACCTGGTGGGTTTCTCCCAATTCCCTCAGCTTCTGGCCCACGATCTGGGAAATTTTCCCGCTGATGCCCGCATCGACTTCATCGAAGATCAAGGTCTTGGTGGGGTCGGTTTTGGCCAACACGGATTTCATGGCCAGCATGGTGCGGCTCAATTCGCCGCCCGAAGCGATCCGCCGCAGCGGGCGGAGATCCTGCCCGGGGTTGGTGCTGAGCATGAATTCTCCCGAGTCCATCCCGGTTGGGGCATACGAAGGCGTCTTGCCATCCGCATTGCGGAGGGGTTCCAGGCGGATTTCAAACACGGCTTTTTCCATGCCCAAGGCTTCCAATTGGCTGATGATAAACCCGTTCAACCGGGTGCCGCTTTCGTGGCGTTGCCGCGATAAATTGCCCGACAAGTCATGCAATTTCCCGGCCACCTTTCCGATCTCCTCATCCAGATTTCGCAGGGCGTCGTCGTCCGATTCCCGCTCGGCCAGTTCCCGTTCTCCCGCTTCCAGGTCGGCCAAGGCGATGGACAGGTCGTTTCCGTGAACGCGCTTGATTTTTTCCAGTTCGGCCAGCCGCGCATGGATTGCGTCCAGCCGGTTGGGATCGGGTTCCAGGGCGGCCGCATGGCTGCGCAGGGATCGGTGCAGGTCGTCCAGTTGGAAGCGCATCGGGCCCAACTGATCGGTGAAGGGCCGCAACCGTTCGTCCAGCGCGGCCGCCTCCTCGATCCACCGTGTCACCTCGCCCAATCGTTGCAGGATTGGCGCGTCTCCCTCGTCGAGCGCCTCACAGGCCTCGGACAAGAGCCGGGTCAGGTTTTCGGAATTGGCCAGCAAGGCCAGTTCCCGCTGGAGCGCCCCGTCCTCTCCCGGGGACAGGTTGGCGGCCTTGAGGTCCGACACCATGGCGGTCAACTCGTCGAGCCGCCGTTCTCCCTCGGCCTGTTGTTCGCGCAGGGTTTTGCGGCGCGTCAACAACCCGGTGTATTCGCCATGGGCGCCGGCCACCTCCCCCCGCAAGGGAACCAGTCCGCCGAAGGCGTCCAGGAACTCCAGGTGGGTCGCCGGGTCGAGCAGCATCTGGTGGTCTTGCTGTCCATGGATGTTGACCAGGAATCCGCCCAGGGTTTCAAGGCGGGTTTGCGTAATGGCGCAGTCGTTGGCCACCGCCCGGCTGCGGCCGTTTTCGGCCAGCATCCGGCGCAGGGTCAATTCCCCATCGCCGGGGATTTCCATCTCGTTCAGCAAACGCCGCACTTCGGGCAGGGAGGTCATGTCGAAGATGGCCTCCACCATGGTGCGGCGGGTTCCCGTGCGGATGTGATGGGGCGAGGATTTTTCCCCCAGCACGAACCGGATCGCCTCGATCAGGATCGATTTGCCGGCCCCGGTCTCGCCGGTCAAGACCGTGAAACCACCCTCCAACTCCAGGGTGAGCGATTCGATGGTGGCCAGGTTGTGTATGGTCAGACGGGTCAGCACGGGGCGATTTTGATCTTCCAATGATGTTTCACCCGGGCCTGCCTTTGGAATCGCCGCCCTCGATGGCGCTTTGGATTCCAGCCCGGTGCGGGCATAATGCCAGTGGGGGAGGATCGCGGGCGTCGCTGCGCTGGTTGACCCCTTGCCTGGCATCCGGTTGCGCCCGATGCGCGCCAGGCGTTTCCGGGCCTGCCGGGTTCAACAATCCCATCGCCCGATTCCTCGGTTTCTCCCGTTTTTTTTTACCATATTTGATGGGTTGTGGAAATCTTTTGTGGAAAATCCATGCCGCCATGCCCCTCCCCAACACAATTGTGCTTGGGGGCGTTTCCATATTTGTGTTATGAATTATGGCTTTGGAAGGAACGTCTCTCCACCGCCTGCGTTCCGTCACCCATCTCAATCCATTCCAGGAGTGGACATTTCATGAAGACCATCGACATCAAGGGCAACAAGGAAACGATCATTGAACGTAGCGATTATCCGCCCGAAAAGGTCAAGGAACTGCTGGCCAGGGAGGTGACGGTGATTCTGGGCTATGGCCCCCAGGGGCGCGGCCAGGGCCTGAACATGCGCGACCAGGGGTACGACGTCACCATCGGCCTGCGCAAGGGCCGCAGTTATGACCGGGCGCTGGAGGATGGCTGGGAAGAGGGCAAGAACCTGGTCGGCATGGAGGAAGCGGCCGCCAAGGGCACCATTATCCAATACCTCATTTCCGATGCCGGCCAGATTTCCAACTGGCCCATGGTGAAAAGCCACCTCAACGAGGGGGACGCGCTGTATTTCTCCCACGGCTTCGGCATCGTGTTCAAGGAGCAAACCAACATCGTTCCCCAGGAAAACGTGGATGTGATCCTGGTCGCGCCCAAAGGTTCCGGATTGTCCCTGCGCCGCCTGTTCGAAAAAGGCCAGGGCATCAACTCGTCCTTCGCGGTGCATCAGGATCATAGCGGACGCGCCCGGGAGCGCTGTCTGGCCACCGCCTTCGCCATCGGCTCGGCCCACGTCTTCGAGACCACCTTCGCGCACGAGGTGTACAGCGATCTCACCGGCGAGCGGTCGGTGTTGATGGGCCTGATCGAGGGCGCCTTCCGGGCGCAGTTCAGCGTGTTGCGGGCCAACGGCCATTCCGCCTCCGAGGCGTTCAACGAAACCGTGGAGGAAGCCCTGCAAAGCCTCTACCCCCTCATCAACGAGAAGGGGATGGACTGGATGTACGCCAATTGCTCCGCCACCGCCCAAAGGGGCGC
This sequence comes from SAR324 cluster bacterium, assembly GCA_022573975.1. Taxonomy (GTDB): domain Bacteria; phylum SAR324; class SAR324; order SAR324; family JACQKK01; genus JACZSY01. Next base: position 8,423 of record JACZSY010000119.1, read on the forward strand.
GCTGGACTGGGCGCCCAGGTTCGAGGCGGTGCTCAAACCGGTGATCGAGGAAATCTACCAACGGGTGCGCGAAGGAAAGGAAACCCAGATCGCCATCGATTCCAACTCCAAGGAGGATTACCGGGACCAACTGGAACGCGAACTGAAAGAGATCGACGAGTCCGAACTGTGGACAGCGGGCCGTGCCCTGCGCCCCCTGCGCCCGGGCGGGTGAGCGCGAAAGCGGCGCGAAAAAACGTGTGAATGGGGATGAAGGAAGGAACCCGGCGCCGGTGACGTTCACCGGTGGCTGAAACCGGCGCTGTGATCCCGGCGCTGTGATCCCGGGGCGCGAATCCCTCAATCCCCTCGCTTCGCCCATCGCCCGGCGGGCACGACCCCATTTATTCCTTCATCTGGACCGAACGGATGACCGATCACCAAACCGCGGATCACCAAACCCCGGATCACAAAATCATCGCCGGGAGACTTTCGTCCTTGCGGGAGCGAATGGCCGGGGAGGGCCTGGACGTCTACCTGGTGCCCTCCTCCGATGCGCACCAGAACGAATACCTGCCGGCCCACACCCAACGCCGCCACGCCATCAGCGGGTTCGCCGGCTCGGCCGGCGATGTGGCCGTCACGGCGGAAAAGGCGCACCTGTTCGTGGACTCCCGCTACCACCTGCAAGGCGAACAGGAGGTTCCGCCGGGGATGTTCCAGGTTCACAAGCTGGGCCTGGAGGGCGAACTGGAACTGCCCGCATGGTTGACGGGATTTGAACGCACTGCCGGCCGGGGCGTGCGGGTGGGATTCGATCCCTTCCTGATCACCCTGCGCGCCCACCGCCGGTTGTTGAAGGCTTTGAAACACACGGACTCCGTTCTGAAACCGGTGCAGCGCAACCTGGTGGACGCGGTGTGGCACGGGCGCCCGGCGCCTCCATTGAAACCGGTGATCCGCCTTCCCGACGCCCTCACGGGAGAAACCATCTCCTCCAAGCTGGAGCGGGTGCGCCAGGCCATGGCCGAGGCGGGGGCCGCGTCGCTGGTGCTGACCCGGCTGGACGACGTGGCTTGGCTCACCAACCGCCGGGGCAGCGATATTCCTTTCAATCCGGTGTTCGACGCCTACATGATCGTGGAGGCCGGACGGGCGGTCTGCTATACCGGCAATCCGGTCGAAAATGGGGACGCCCTGGCCGATGGCGGCGGGATCCACTTTGTTGGGCTGGAGGATTTTCCGGCCGCGTTGAAAACCCTGGGGGATAAGGGGGGCAAGGGCAAGACAGGGGGTGCCGTCTGGCTGGACCCGGCCTGCACCTCCGAAGGCACCCGGCTGCTGGTGCGGGGCGGGGGTGAACCGGACACGGAGATTGTTAGCGCGACGCCCAATCCGGTCACCGCGCTCAAGGCCCGCAAGAATCCCGTGGAGATCACCGTCAGCCGCGAAGCCCACCTCAAGGCCGGGGCGGCCAAGGTGCGCAGCCTGTGCCTGCTGCGCGCCCTGCTGGCGGAAGGCCGGCGGGTGAGCGAGGCCGGGTTCGCCGAGTTGCTGGCCGGGGAATACGCCAAGGAGGAAGGGTACCGCGATTTAAGCTTCGGCACCATTTGCGCCTATGGTGCAAATGGGGCCATCGTCCATTACGGCACCCCCGATCCCGAGCGCATGCTGGAGCCGGGAGGATTGCTGCTGATAGACTCCGGCGTACAGATACTGGGCGCCACCACCGACGACACGCGCACCATCGCCATCGGCGCCCCGGACGAGGTGCAGCGCCGCCATTTCACCAGCGTGTTGCGCGGCCACATCCGGCTGGCCATGCAGATTTTTCCCGAGGGCACAACGGGAATCATGCTGGACGCCCTGGCCCGCTCGCCCCTCTGGAACGAGGGGCTGGACTACGGGCACGGCACCGGACACGGCGTGGGCGCCTACCTCAACGTGCACGAAGGCCCGCAAAGCATCAGCGCCCGGGGCACGGTTCCCCTGGAGGCGGGAATGATCGTCTCCAACGAGCCGGGATACTACCGCCCGGGGTGGGGGGGCATCCGCATCGAAAACCTGTATGTGGTGGAAGAAGCATTGGGACTGGCGCCCCATCCCGCCGGGAAACGCTGGCTGCGCTTCTCTCCCCTCACCGCGATTCCCTTCGATTCCGCCTTGATCGACATGCCGCGCCTGATGGCCGAGGAACAGGCCTGGCTGACCGGATATCACCAATGGGTGGTGGAAACGCTGGCGCCGCGGATGGAGGAACCCCATCGCCAGTGGCTGATCGAGGCCTGCGCCGTTCCCGGCTGATCGAGGCCGGGGGCGGTCATGGCCATACAGTCCCCCATCGCTCCCCCCGTTTCCGTTCCACCGTCACCGTTTGGCCGGCTTTCCGGAAGTCCCGGCCGGGGCCACTTCGCAGGGGATTTTCACCGTGAAGGTGCATCCGCGTCCATCGGCGTTGTTTTGGGCCTGGATGGTTCCCCGATGAAGTTCGACCCACATCTTGGCGGTGGAGAGGCCGATGCCGATGCCCTTGGCGCCGTATTCGAACGTTCCGCTCATGTGATGCACCGAGTCGCCCAGGGTGATGAAGGGTTCGAAAATGGTTTCCAGTTGATCCTCGGGAATGCCCCCCGCCCGGTCCCGCATCTCGATGGTCACTGTTCCTCCCTTCCCATGGATGCGAATTTCGATGGACGATCGGTCCGGGCTGGCCCGCACCGCGTTGACGATCAACTCCTCGAACACCGCCTCGATCCTTTCCCGGTCCCACCCGCACCTTCCTTCAAAATCGTTGTGTGTCTCGATCCGGATGCCACGATGGGCGATCAACGGTTCGATCCGTTCGATCACCCGTTGACACACTTCGATGGGAACGATGGGCTCGATGTCCAATTGAAACTGGGTGCGTTCCGCGCCTTGCAGCAAATGCAGTGATTTTTCCACCTTTTCCTGTAGGCGGGTGATGGAATTGCCCATGGAAAAGGCGATCCGCTGATCCTGCATCGGATTGCGCCGGGTATTGAGATGGTGATATCCGGAGAGGATCGCCAGCGGTGTGCGCAACTCATGGCCCAATACCCGCAGCACCTCGGCCCGGAAATTGACCAGGCGGGCCAACTCCTCGTTTTTTTCCACCACCTCCCGGGTGCGGGCGCTCACTTTTTGCTCCAATTCCGTGTTGATTTCCCGCAGGCGTTCCATCAGGGAGCGGTTGTCGATTTCCAGCTTTCTCCGGGAAATGGCCGAATCCACATCGAACAGGAACTGATCCATGTTGTGAACAGGTTTCACCAGGAAATTGGAAATATTGAAACGCTCCCGGGCGTCCAGCGCCTGGGGCAGATCGCCATGTCCGGTCAGGATGATAAACGCCGAATCGACAGAGTCGCCGCGGATTTTTTCCAGCAAGGTGAGGCCGTCCATGCGGGGCATTTTCAGGTCGGAGATGATCAGGTCGTAGTTCACGCTGGCGAGCATCTCATAAGCGGCCTGCCCGTCTTCAGCCGTGGCGACTTCATGGTTCAGCGGTTCGATCATCCGGGTCAGCATGACACGGATCGAAACCTCATCATCCACTATCAGTATTTTTGCCATGGCCAGACACCGGTGCCAGCAAAAGGGAAGCCTTACCGGAAATTACCGGGAAATCCATTGAATTTGGAGCGCATCCCATAACACAATCCATCGTGAAGATAAATAATCCCATGGCCGGGTAGTGGGTCAGTTTGAATCCCATCGTACTGAGCGAAGCGAAGCGCCTTCTTCCAAAACACCCCAAATCAAAAAAACAAGAAGATGCTTCGCTTCGCTCAGCATGACGCGGTGTTGGTTTAATTATCTTTTCAAACTGACCCACTACCCATG
>JACZSY010000356.1 GCA_022573975.1 SAR324 cluster bacterium
AGGTGGAGCAGGTCAATTACCTGGTGCCCATCGGTGCGCGGCTGAAAAAGCAGCTTCACGCCAAATACCGCGCCATTCCCGCCAATCTGGTGGTGGACTCCATGAAGGCCGGCGGGGCGCGGGCCAACATCGTGATCCTGGACGCCTGCCGCAACAACCCGCTGCCGAAAACCGGGCGCTCGGCGGGCAAGGGGCTGGCCTCCATGGCCCCCGGTTCGGGAACCCTGATCGCCTTCGCCGCCGGACCCGGCCAGGAAGCGGACGAGAACCCGCGCGGGCGCAACGGGCTTTATACCCAGGAACTGCTCAAGAACATGCGCACGCCGGGCATTTCCATCATCGAGGTCTTCCAGCGCACCCGCCAGGCGGTGTACCGACGCAGCCGTCAGAAACAGACCCCCCAGGACTGGAATTCCCTCGTGGGCCGGAGCATCTACCTGGCCGGGGCCGCGCCCTCCGTCCGCCCCGCCGCCATCGCCAGTACGCAGCCACGGCCAGCGGCTCCGCCGCGAAACACCATCAACGCGGAGGAGGAATTTTGGAAGGAAATCAAAAACTCCCGCGATCCAGAGGAATTCAAGGCCTTCCTTCAGCAATTTCCTGGTGGACGCTTCACCGCATTGGCCAGGATCAAGCTGAAGCGCCTAAAAAAGAAAACTCAACCCCAACAGGCCGCCATCCGCCGCGGGCCGCCCAATTACGACAGGCTGCGCAATTTGGGCCCGGGGCGGCCCCTGCGCACCTTCTCCGGGCATAGGAGATTTGTATTGAGCGTGGCGTTTTCTCCGGACGGCCGGCTGGCCCTTTCCGGCTCCCATGACAAGACCCTCAGGCTGTGGGAGGCGGGCACGGGGCGGCTGCTGCGCACCTTCTCCGGGCATGGGAGTTCGGTATACAGCGTGGCGTTTTCTCCGGACGGCCGGCTGGCCCTCTCCGGCTCCTGGGACAAGACCCTCAAGCTGTGGGATTTGGGGCTTGGGCGGTGATGGGGGGGCGAAGGGGGAATCCCCAACCCCGGCCCTTCCCCATCAAATGGGGAAGGGTGACTCCTGGGCCTATATCATTGTAAACATGACGCTTTTCCCCCTCCACTCGGTGGAGGGGGAGGAGGCCGAAGGCCGGAGGGGGAGGATTAGAGCGTGGCTTTACTGTAAGGCTGTAGTATCTGCCTGCCGGGGCGGTGTCCGAGAGCGTGTGTCACCGTACCTTGGCGGACGAAAACCTCACCCCGGTTCTTCTTCGCGAGGCCCCGTGCGGGTTTCCTCTTCCTCCCCACCCTGTTCCGGGTTGCCCCAGACCTGCTCCTCCCAGTCCAGGTCCAGGTTGCGGGCGTAGCGCTGGAACCGTTCCCGCCAGGCGGTTTCGGCCTCGGGCCGTTCAAAAGCGAAATCCGTTTCCCCAGGCGCGAACAGCGCTTCTCCCTCACCTCCGCCCCCATCCTCATCCCCGGTTCCATTCTCGTTTCCCTGTGTGGCATCGCCGCCGCCGAAAACCGTTTCTTCCCTTTCCCCGTCCCCGCCGGCGGAGGGTTGGGAAGACGGCACCGCCATGCCCCGCATCATGGCCTCGAAAGTATCCGGATTGTCCGCCTCCCCGTCCTCCCCACTCCTCCCCATGCTCCCCGGTCATTCCTGGTGGATTCGCCCTTTGGGGGGCCGGAAAGCCGTGCGGTGGCTCCCCGTCGCTCCGTGCCGCCTTTCTTTCCCCCGCGGCACCGTCAAACGCGCGCTCTCCCCGGGAAACGGGGGGTGGATCGTTTTCGCGGGGGGATTCCTCCCTGTTTTCCCGCGTCCCGGCTTGCTCCGCTCCTGACCCGCCGATGGCGCCCATCTCCGCCAGCCAGGAGTCGAATTCATCCCTGGGGGGGATTTCAGGCATCCCAACAGGTGCTGGAAAAGGTTCACCGGAAAAAGCGGGTTCCTCCAGCGCGCGCCGGGCCTTGATCCGTCTCAAGGAGGACCCCCGCCAAAAAAAGAGGGCATCGGCGAGCATTCCGGGCAGTGACCAGAGGGTTCCGCCGGGGCGGGGCGGGGCGGCGGCGCTGTGCAGGTTTTGCCGTATCTGGAGCCACCCGTCCCGGCACAAACTCAAAAGGAAAAAGGAGGCATCGCCCAGGGCCTGTCTGCCAATCCGCAGGACAGGATGGAACAGCAGGCGGTTGCCAGCATACAGCCCGATAAACACCAGCAGCGCCCCTCCCGCCCAGGGGCCGGTGGTGATGGCCATCCAATAGCCGGCGCTCCATCCCGCCAGGCCCGCATCGCCCACGCCGGGCAGCAGCGGGGGCCGGAAAAGCCCGTGAATGGACGCCACGGCGGCCATCAGGAACACGCTCCAGCAGAGGTAGGCGTAAATGGGAGGCCGGTGATGGCTGGTGACGAGCCAGTTGAGAATCAGCAGCGGAACCAGCAGGGACGCGCTACCGAAGATTTCCACCAGGGAACCCCCCACCAGGGCGCCGGGCAGGCCCATCCAGTTGGCGATCCCCTGGCTGTGGGCGCGCAGGTTGGTGAAGGTGGGGTCGTTGAGATCGAAGGACAACAGGCCGGCCGCGCTCACCAGGGCGAGCGCCAGGCCAAATGCTTTCGGCCATATTCTGGCGGGATTCCAATCCATGGTCTTGCCAGCGGCTTGGCCCCCTCGCGGCCGGAAACGGCCCTTGGGGCACCGTCAATAATATCGGGTCAATGATATCGGGTCAGTGATACCGTGCCGGATATCTTCCTTGATGATTCGCTGCGCCGGATTTTTTCAAAATCGAAAATTCAGCGCCGGCGTTTTGGCTATCTCCCTACTCCATTGTTTCTACCGCTGAGTTTCTACTGCTGAGTTTCTACCGCTTTGATTCGGGCAAGTGTTCCTTCAGCTTTTTGGCCACCGAAGGGAGCACGTATTCGTCGATGTTTTCTCCCAATTGGGCCAGTTCCCGGATCAGGCTGGAAGAAATGGCGCCGTTGCGGGGTTGGGTGAACAGCAGCACCGTCTCGATTTCGCCGTTGATCCCCCGGTTGCCGAAGGCCTGCTCGAACTCCGCTTGAAAATCGTTCTGATTGCGCAGGCCCTTGAGGATCACGCCCGCGCCTATTTTCTCGGCATAGCGCGCCGTCCCTTCCTGATACGAGGTCACCGTAACATTCTTCAGCTTGAGATGGCGAATATAATCTTGCATCATCCCGATCCGCGCTTCCAGGGGGCAGTCATGGTGTTTTTTGGGATTGAAGGCCAAGGCCCAGGTCACCTGATCGAAAATGCGGGCCGCCCGGGCCATCACGTCCGCGTGACCCCAGGTGGGCGGATTGCCGCTGATCGGGTAAAGCGCGTGCATGGTTGTTCCTTACGGGTTCGGGTTTCCTTGTGGATCGCGGGTTTGACCGGCGGTGGCGGCTAGGCTGTGTCTGAAAAGTGGAGGTTGTGTGCCTCTGGCGGCCAAGGGGTTTCACCCCTTGGAACCCTGACCAACTTTAAAAAGTTGGATCAAACTTCTTGGTAAAATATTGATTGCATAG
>JACZSY010000120.1 GCA_022573975.1 SAR324 cluster bacterium
ATTAGCTGGGGGAAAACGCCGGGCGGGATTTCCGTTTGGCGGCTGAACTTGGATCACCCCTGGGCGGCTGGGCATTTTATTCAATGGTTTCATATTCCAGGGCTTCGTATTCCAGGGCTTCGTATTCAAGAGCATTGTAGTCCAGGTTGCCGGGGTCCTCGGCGCTGACCAGCCTGGCGCCATGGGTGAAGGTTCCCAGCCGTTCCGAGCGGAGTTCCACCCGCCATCCCGGGCGGATTACCTTGGCCTCGTCGCCTGGCACCATGTTGGTGCCCGTGGAGAACAACTCGCCCGGATAGAGAGGATTGTGGGAGGCCGCCTGGGCCACCAGTTTTTCGATGGGCATGTTGATCAGGCGCGAGTCGGTGTCGCCTTCGAAAACCTTGCGCCCATTCTCGTCGCGGATTTCCACCCCGAACTCGATGGCTGGGTTGGCTTGCTCATCCGACAGCAACAACCACGGGCCGATCCCCAGGCAGGAAACGAAATACTTGGCCTGAAACAAGTAGAGGATGGACTCGTTCTCGATCATGTTGCCGGACACGTCGTTGGCCAGGGTATAGCCGAGGATGCGGCCGTTGGAATAGGTGACGGCCGCCAGTTCCGGCTCGATTCCCGCCAGCACCGTTTCGCGCGGCTTGGGACGGCCCTTGATGTCCACGCTGTTGGTGAGGTCGCTCCTCAGGCCCATTGACCCGTGGGGTCCAAAGAAATGGTTGGGCCGCGTGCCCTTGATGAACACCTCGCAGCGTTCCTGGCGTTTGCTGCCGCTGAGGTAGATATAGCGGTAGTCTTCCTTGTCCCCTTCCGCCTCGCGCTCCAGGGCGGAATTCTCATAGGTCACGCCGAAGGCCTGTGCCCGCAGCGGGATGATGCAGGGCGCCAGATGGGAAACCACCCCATCGGGTTCCACCGACAAAGCGGCCTCGCTCAAGTCCGCGCCACCGTCCGCGGCCTGTTCCCACACCGGCGCCAGCAAATCGGGCAGGCTCACGCCCCGTTTTTCCGCCTCCATCACCGCCTGCACGGTGGGGAAGGCGATGGACTCCAGCATCAAGGCCCCAGCGGCCGCCGCGGCCATTCGCCCGCGCAGTTGGCTGCGCACGGATGGATAGGGGAGATGGGGCGTCAGGTCGAAAATCTTCCCATCGCCTTTGCCCAACAGGTGCATCATCCGCGTGTCCGCGTTCCAAAGTTGTCCCAGAAATTCCAGCGCCATGGGCCTCCTCCCGATTGATTGATCGATGGAAACCCCTTATAACAAATATGATGGCGCGAACGAACCCGGTGTTGTGGCTTCCGCCCCCGCCGTCGTCCAGGGGTAGGCCCTCCCCCGTGGAATCCGCCATGAAAATTTGACGCCCGTCAATTTTAAATTTGATTTCCATCAAATTATTTTTGTTCGTTCCGCCTTACCTTTCAAGAACAATTTGGTGAACAGGGTTGGCGACCCAAAAAAAACCGCTCGTGTGAATGAAAAATCGGCTGAATGATAATTCCGCTTGCATATTCCCCTCCCGGCATCGGGCCGGCCGGTACGATCCATCCTTCATCATGAGAGGGAGGCGTTATGAGACCCAATCCGATTCGGCTCGTCACTATCCTTACCGGGTGCTCCGATCCCTCTGGGCACTCCTGGCGCTCCATGCCATGCACCCCGCTTTGGACCCTCCTGCTGACGGGAGTCTTCCTGATCCCAGCCGCGGTTTCAGACGGCGCGGGCAATGCGGACCGGGGAGAACAGCTCTATCGGGCCAATTGCTACAGTTGTCATGGAGTGGACCCGGCCCACGATGGGACGCTGGGGCCCGCCATTCAGGGTCCCAGCAAGGCGCTGGTCACCATCCGGCTTCAGAAGGGCGGAAGGCATTATCCACCCGGATACAAGCCCAAGCGCGAAACCGCCGTCATGCCCCCCAGGCGCATCTGGTTCCCCAGGTTGAAGATTTGCTGGCGTATACTACAACATCGGAAGAATTCTTCCTGGGATTTCACCACGCCGCAACAGCCAGAAAACCTCGCTCCCGGACCGCATTGAAAGGAACCAAAGGAGCGGCGGCCCCAAGTTGGGGGGGCAACCGCCACGTTATGGGCAAGGGAAGTTCCACCAGTCGGCATAGCGCGTTGCCTGCAAAGCGAAAATTGCCGATTTACCAGAAAGCCACAGCGAGAAATTGATCAGGAGGCTCAATGATGATTCCTACCATGGGTTCAGCCCCGAAAGGAAACTTAGGCTCACGAAAGGGGATTCGCCCAGATGAACCGGAATGCCTTTTCTCCCGGAGGGAAATGCTTTTCAAAGGCGCGACGGCCCTCGCCGTCTTGCCCATCGTCGTTCACTTTCCGGGCAGCGCCAAGGGTTTGGAAGCAATCCTTACGCGCTACCCCCGCAAGAAGATCGGTTCTCTCAAACGGTTGGTCACCGATAAACCCGTGATATTCAATTATCCGGATGACGGAGCGCAGTCGCTTTCCCTGCTCATCAAATTGGGCGCCAGGGCCGGCGGAGGCGTTGGAAAAGACCAGGATGTGGTGGCCTTCAATGCAACTTGCACCCATCAAGGGGGTCCCCTCGTCGCCAGCTACAAAGCGGAAACGAAAACCCTGGGCGCCTGTCTGTTTCATCTCACCACTTTTGACCTGACCCGTCACGGAATTGTCGTTTCGGGACAAGCGTACCAAAGCCTTCCGCAAGTGGCCCTCGATGTTGTGGGGAATGACATTTATGCGGTGGGGATCACTGGCCTGTTGTTCGGCCGCTTCGATAACATCAAGGGTTAACGGAGACAGGCAATGACGACACAATATTACATTCCCGAAGACAAGATTCTCCTTCCCCCCAAAAATGCCGAAGTCCTCACAACGGCTTGCGACTATTGCGTCGTGGCCTGTGGTTATAAGGTCTATCGCTGGCCGCTGGGCCAAAAAGGCGGGCCAAAATCCGGCCAAAACGCTCTTGGAGTGGATTTCCCCACCTATGCCCTCCAGGCGTGGGTTGCGCCTACGCAGCAAAACATCGTCATGCACCAAGGGAAACCTCATCATATCGTTATCATCCCGGACAAAGAGGCAGGGGTGGTGAACCTGAGAGGGGATTCTTCAATCCGTGGGGGCCTGCTGGCGCAAAAAGTCTATAATCCCGCCACACCCACTCACGACCGGCTAAAACATCCGTTAATGCGGATTCAGGGCTCGTTGATGCCTGTGACTTGGGATTTTGCCCTGGATGTTGCCGCCGAGGTTGGAAACCATGTCATCAAACAGCATGGCGCCAACGCTTATTCGGTTAAAACCTTCAGCTATGGCTATATACAAAACACCTTCGCCATAACCAAATTTGCCCTAAGAAACATTGGAACCGCCGCGTTCACGTTTCACGATACGCCCGCGGATGTTACTTCCACCCCGGGTTTCAAGGGAGCGGGATTCGACAATTTTGCCCCTTCCTACAAGGATTGGGGCGATGCCGAGGTTTTGCTGATTTGTGGTACCGATCCCTATGAAACCAAAACTATCATTTATACCTCCCACCTCATGCCGGCCATGGCCAGGGGGCAGAAGCTGATCATGCTCATTCCGCGGGAAACCGCCGGGGTGGCCCATGCGAAAAAAATGGGGGGACTGCACCTGGATAATTACCCCGGCACCGACACCCTGGTCCTTAACGCGATCGCGAGGATAATCGTGGAAAACGGCTGGGAGGATTCGCAGTGGATCGAAAAATGGGTGAACAGATCGAACACCGCCCGCGGACTTTTTCAAACCAAAGGGTTTGAAGACTGGAAAAAATGGCTGTTTTCGCAAAAGGAATATCGGCCGGAAGCCGCCTCGCGACTTTCCGGGATAAAGAAAGAAAAGTTATTCAAAGCCGCGGAAATGATGGCGAAACCAGACGCAAAAGGCAGGCGGCCAAAAACGTCCATCGGCATCGAGAAAGGGTTGATGTGGTCCAACAACACGGGAAACACCATTGCGGTTTCCTCCCTGGCCACGCTCGTGGGGGCGGGGGGGCGGCCCGGTCAAATGATCGGCCGTTTTGGGGGTCATCAACGGGGAGGCGTCAAGGGAGGGAAGTACCCAATCGCCAAATCACCGGAAAAATTACCCGGCGGCAAGCGCAGGGCACTGGATACCGACCGATGGCTGGTTGCTGGAAACACGCGCCTGGCTTATGCCATTGGGACCACTTGGATTCAATCCATGTGTGCGTCTCAAGGCTTGTACCGCTCTTTTTATTCCCTGGTCAAAACCAATCCGCACCAAGTGCAAACTTTTGACAAGCAGGAAATTATTGAAACGCTGAAGCGACGGGCCGATTCAGGGGGAATGGTTGTATTCAACCAGGATATTTATCTGGTGGACCCAATCGGCAATCAATTCGCGGACATTATATTTCCCGCCTCCGGGTGGGGTGAGGAGGATTTCATTCGGGCCAACGGAGAGCGGCGCCTGCGGCTCTATCAGAAATTCTATGATGCCCCGGGCGAAGCCAAGCCCGATTGGTGGATCGTTGCGCAACTCGCAAAACGGATGGGATTTTCCGGCTTTGACTGGAAGAACTCAAACGAGGTCGCCGAAGAAGCGGCGGCCTCTTCTTTTGGCGGCCGCAAGGATTTTTACCAGGTTTTGCTCGACGCGCGGGAAAAGGGAATCACATTACATGATCGTTTTCGCCAGTTTGGCACTGAAGGAATCCAGGGTCCGGTGATTCGTGTGAATGGAAAATTGGAGGGCACGCCCCGTCTTCATGACACGACAAAACGCGCAACGCCGTTACAAATGGGGCCCGATGGAAAACGGCACCGGAACAATTCCATTATTCGCTTCAAAACCAAGAACGGAAAGATCAACCTGGAAAAATCACCATGGAGCCTGTTCTCCGATTTTTGGGAATGGATGAAACCAAAGGGGGAAGAGTTATGGTTTACCACCGGCCGCATCAACGAGGTCTGGCAATCCGGTTATGACGATGTGGAACGGAGGCCGTATATTACTCAACGTTGGCCGGAAAATTTTGTGGAAATTCACCCGGAGGACGCCGATCCGCGAGGGATCCAGTCAGGGGATCGGGTGATGATTTATTCGGAACGGGTGCCTGTCCGCAAAGACAGCGCCGGGGCAATTGGGGTGACGGATCATCATTTTTCCTCCTTACTCAAAAACGGCCATATCGAATTGCAAACGGGAAATGTAACCGCGATCGCGATGGTCACTCCAGCCATAAAAAAGGGGGTGCTGTTTGGTTATTTTCTCGATAAACGGCAACCCGCCAATGCGCTCCAGGCGAGAGTTATTGACTGGGTCAGCGGAAACTACAACTACAAAATGGGATCGGCCAAAATCAAAAAAATCGGGAGCTCCAAATATCGGGAGGGTTTTCGGACGATGTCTTTCGCCCCGCGTAACATTACGATCTGATCCGGCGGAATAGACGGCTCCAACGTCTGAAAATACCGCCCCGGAGGGGATGGCGCACCTCCGAATCGCGCCCGGCCTTTGCGCGAAAGGGCCGCCGTGTAAAATTACCCCTGAAAATGCCGGGCCTACACGAAGGTGGTGTTCAAGAGCCGCTCGGCGTTGGTGCGGAAAATCCGCTCCAAGGCGGGAGGCTCCAAGCCGACCCTGGACATGGCCTCCACGGCCTCGGGAATGGAGGCGAAGGGGCAGTCCGACGCGAATACCATCTGCTCCACCCCGAAGTACTCGATGGCGCATTTGGTGCCGATGTGGGTGCCGAACATGGCCGTATCCGCGTAAAACATCCTGAAATAATCCCCATGGGGCCGTTTGAGGGAGGAGAGCACCTGCGAATAGTCCTCGTCCGAGGTGCGCGCCCCCAGATTTTCCAGGCCCACATCCAGCCGCCCTTCATAGAACGGAATCATGCCGCCGCAATGATGGGTGATGATCTTGAGCTTGGGATGGCGGTCGAAGAGCCCGCCCAGCACCAGCCGGGCCATGGCCACCGAAGTGTCATAGGGCCAGCCCAGCGCCCACCACATCTCGTACCGCGAGCGCTCTTCGGCGGCGTAATCGGTGACCCTGGAGGGCCGGGCCGGATGCAGCCAGATGGGCAGTCCGTAGCCATCCATCATGGCGAACACGGCTCGGAACTGTTCTTCGTCCAGGGGCCGGCCCCCGATATTGGAGTACACCTGGATGCCTTTGGCGCCCAGTTCTTCCATGGCGCGGCGGATCTCGGCCAGGGCTCCGTCCAGGTCGTGCAGCGCCACCGCGGCAGCGAACCCGGCGAAGCGGTGGGGATGCTTTTGCACCAGTTCCGCCATGGTGTCGTTGGCGATGGCGGCCAGTTCGGCGCCCACCTCGGGCGTGGTGATGGCCTCCAGCGGCGGCCCGGGCAGGGAGATGATCTGGCGGTAATCGTCGATCCGATCCATCGCCCGGAAACGGGCGTCGAGATCGTGCACCTCCTGGACGCTGGTCATGCGCTTGCCGATGTCCTTCAGGCCGGGCGCCGCTTTTTCCCAGCGTTTGCGGTATTCGGGGGGGTATATATGGGTGTAGATATCGATGATCATGCCCGGCCTCCATTCTCCATGTTTTTTCGATCCGCCGCTCCGCCGCTCCACGGTAGCCCAGCCCCGCCCCATGCCCCGGCCCGAAACCGGGAATGGAAGCCGCTTCCATGGGCCATGATTCGAGTGGTGATAATCCCGGCGGATTATGGCATGGGCGGACGCAAACCAACAAGGGGCCGCCCCACCGGAAAAAGGAGGGTCGTTTCCACGCGAGGTTCGCCATGGCCAGTGCCGCCAAGCATGTCCCCGTTTGGGTTTCTTCCAAATATCATGATACCATGCCGGCGACCTTGCCTCCCCGAAATCCCAACACAAACCGCACCAATATATCGGGAGTGTTTTGGTGAAATATCACTCATTCCAAGCTTGAAAATGATTGGATCTTTCCTCCAGCAACAGCCAACCACAACTGGAGAATTTTAAATGAAATCCATCTTTCAAATTGCCGGAAAATATAAATTCCGAGGGTATTTTTCAGCTAAATTTCCACATTGTATCATGATCGCAGGATTATTTTTTTCATGAATGTTACGATATTTCCCGCGGAAGAAGCTCAAAATCTTTGTGGCCCCGATGAAGTCACCGTTTTTTCCTGCGCCACCAAAAGAAGAAAATCCAAACTGGTTTCCCTGTGCCCGAATTTCGGGTTAAGAATTCATTGTAGAGGTCGCCGGATACCATCTCTTCGTGCCGTCGGTCATTAACTTGACAGTGCCGTTTGGTGTTCCCTTTTGGCCTGCTCTGCTCGGTCCGCGCCCGGTTGCTACCCCATGGTGCTGGGGAGCCAGGTGGCCAGCCCGGGAAAGATCACCAGCACGACGATCAACAGCATCAGCGCGATCACGAATGGCAGCACCCCGAGATAAATTTGCCCAATTGGCACTTCCGGCGCTATGCCCTTGATGACGAAGACATTCATGCCGATGGGCGGAGAAATCATGCCCAGTTCCACCACCAGCACCACGATCACTCCGAACCAGATCGGGTCGAACCCCAGGTTGGCGACGATGGGGAAAAAGATGGGCACGGTGAGCAAAATCATCGCCAGGGCGTCCAGGGCGCAACCCAACACCAGGTAGATCAATAGGATCACCAGCAGGATCGAGTGCGGCCCCAAGGGCAGACTGCTCACCCATTCGCCGATCTCGGAGGGCACATCGCTGAGTACCAGGAAGTTGTTGAACAAGATCGCGCCGATCAGGATGGTGAAGATCATGGACGTGGTCTTGACCGTTTCCAGCAGACAGTTCATGAATTTCTTCACGCTCATGCGCCGGGCCACCAGCCCAAGCCCCAGGGCGCCCATGGCGCCGATCCCGGCGGCCTCGGTTGGCGTGAACACGCCCAGGTAAATGCCGCCGATCACCAGCATGAACAAAAGTGCCGTGCCCCACACGTCCTTCACGGCGCGAATTTTTTCCGCGAAGGTGGTTTTTTCTCCTCGCGGTCCCAAGGTGGGGTCGATGCGGGTCACGATCATGATGGTGATCATGAAGAATAGCACCAGCAGCACCCCGGGGATGATACCCGCCAGGAACAGATGGCCGATGTTGGTTTCAGTCAGGATGCCGTAGATGACCAGGATCACGCTGGGGGGAATCAGGATCCCGATGGTGCCCCCCGCCGCTATGGCCCCAGTGGCCAGCCGCTCGTCGTAATTATAACGCCGCATTTCCGGCAGGGCGATCTGGCTCATGGTGGCGGCGGTGGCCAGGGAGGAGCCGCAGATTGCAGCGAAGGCCCCGCACCCGCCGATGGTAGCCAGCGCCAACCCACCGCGGAAGGAGCCGAGCCAGGTATTGCAGGCCCGGTAGAGGGCCTCGCTCAGGCCGGAATTGGTGGCAAGATATCCCATCAGCACGAACAGCGGCACGATGCTCAGATCGTAGGTGATGGCGGTCTCGTAGGCGGTCTGCCCCAACAGCGCCAACGCGGAATCGCTGCTGATCAGCCACATCGTTCCCGTCACCCCGGCCAGACCCATGGCCAGCCCAATGGCCATGCCGGAGGCCAGTAGCACGAACATGAAACCCAGGATGAGGAGGGTCAGCAGCGTTGCGGTCAAGGAAAAGCTACTCAATAGGGTTGGGTGAAACTGTCACCGAAAAACGGTGACGAAAATAACCTACGATCTCTTGTCACCGCCGGGAAACACCCGCAGGGCCTCGACCATCAGGTAGAACAACCCCACCGGCATGGCGAGGCTGCACAGGGCCATGGTAAAGGCCACGGGCCAAACCGGAAGAAACCAGATCTGTGTCAGGTCGTTCGATTCCAGCGTGTCCACCGCCTTGAGCCAAAGTTGCCAGGAGATGAGAAGGGAGAACACGATCCCGATGGCCGAGGTTACCGCCTCGAAGCCGGCGCGGACCCGGGGGGGGAGGTATCCTACCAACACGTCCACGCGGATGTGCCCGCGGGAGAAGGTGGTTAGGCCAATACCTAGGTAAATGATCGAGCCCATCAACAACTCCGTTACCTCCACGGTGCCGAGAATCGGGGCGTTGAAGAAGTAACGGCCAATCACGTCACAAAAAGTGAGCACCATCATCAGCGCCAGGGCAAACCCGCCCACGCGGGCGAGCCACAAAGTGGCCCGCCTGCTGAGATGCTCCAACTGCCGAATTGCGCCTTCTTTCATTGGAACAGAGGCTTAGTTGCTGTATTTTTTGATGGTCGCCTTGAGATCGGCCATCAGCTTTTGGCCGTCCAGACCCTTCTTGTCGACCCGGCCGATCCAGACTTTTTCCATGAAACCGATCTTGCCGGCCCACCGTTTCAACTCGGAGGGGTTGATGGTGGAGATGGTGTTTCCCGCGTCGATGGCCACCTTCCTGCCGGCCAGATCCGCCATGTCCCAGCGCTTGCCCAGGAAACGTGAACCGTTCAGACCGCCCGCCTCTTCCAATGCGGCCTTGTGGTTGGCGGAAAGCCCCTTCCAGGTCTTGCGGTTCATCACCAGAGCGAAGGAAGTGGTGTACAGCCCGCCCGGAATCTCCAGGTGGTACTTGACCAGGCCCGAGAGCTTGAAGCCTTTCACCGATTCCCAGGGGAACAGCGTAGCGGTGACGGTGCCCTTCTGGAGGCTCTCATGGGCTTTGGTGGCCGACATGGGAACCGGTACGGCGCCCAGCGCTTTGGCCATCTCGACTCCGCCACCACCGACCCGAATCTTCAGGCCATTCATATCATCAAGGGTTTTCACGGCATTTTTTGAATGCACCACACCCGGCCCGTGAACAAAGGCGGCGATGAGCTTGACGTCCTTCATTTCCTTCTTGTCCAGGCCGTTGCGGGTATACCAATCCCACAGGGCGGCGCTGCCCACTTCCGCGTTGGGGGCAAGAAATGGCATTTCCATCATCCGAAACGCAGTGAAACGGCCCGTGGTATATCCGGCAACATGGTAGGAAAGATCGACGACACCATTCTTGGCCAAATCATACTGGCCTGGCGGTTTCCCCAGGCCGGTTTTCAGGACGTCGATGACCAGTGTGCCTCCGGAGGCCTTCTTTACTTGCTCGGCCCATGCCGCCAGCGATACCGTCATGTGGTGAAAAGGGGGCAGCCAGTTGGCCATTCGCAACTTCTTCTGGGCAAAAGCATTTCCTGTCGTGGCGGAAAGCGCCAGCATGATCCCGATGAAAAGAACGAGACCCTTTGTTTTCATAAACATGTTTTTTCCTCTTTGCTTGATTGGAAATCCCCTGAGTTGCCCCCAGTTTTGGCCTTGCAGTTTGCGAACGCCTACTTTTACTTTAGCGCCCGGCCGGCAAGGACACCTTGACTTGGGTCAAGTTCCAGCAAATTTGTGGAAGGGGATTCAATAATGTGACGGATAAAAACGCTGCGGAGAAAAGGACGAGTGAGGGATGGGCAATTCAGATTTGGTAGAGATGAGGGGGATCGAACCACCTTTGCGCCGGTTTTTTGGAGTGTGCGCAGGCAAATCCCGGGGCAAAGAGTCGACCTTATGGTATGAAGGGTACGAGCGGGTTCACCGGTGGCGGAACCCTGTGGATTATCCTGGGCACGCAAGGGCGGCGTGGCGAACCAAGACGAGGGAGTAAGGGAATGGCGGAGAAATTTCAGATCGGGCTGACGACGGATTTCCTCAACGCCGACGGCAAGCTGGCCTACCGGGATATCGGGTTGGATATGATCGAAGCGCGGGGCGACCACTTCAGCTACCGCTTTATCGAGGAGTACCGGGATGAGCTAGGGGCAGATCAGATCGAGGGGCTGGACGCGGTTTTTTTCGACGAACCCATGATTACGGCCGCCACGGTGGAGAAGTCGGAACGGCTAAAGGTGGTGGCCCGCTTCGGGGTCGGCTACGACATCGTGGACCTGGCCGCCTGCACGGCCGCCGGCGTGGCCGTGGCGAATACCCCCGACGCCACGACCCACCCTGTGGCCGAGAGCAATGTCTGCTTCATGCTGGCGGTGACCCACCGCCTGATCATCAAGGACCGGCTTGTGCGCACCGGACGCTGGGACGACCGCTACAATTACATGGGCGCCGAGTTGCGCGACCGCACCGTCGGCATCGTGGGGCTGGGCCGGATCGGCAGGCGCACCCTGGAACTGCTCGCCACCTTCGGGATGAAGCAGCCCGTAGCCTACCACCCACGCATGGGCGAGGCGGCCATGGCGGCGTTGGGCGTGAAAAAGGTTGACCTGACGACGCTGATGGGCACGGCGGATTTCGTCATCATCAGCACATCCCTCAACGACAGCTCGCGGGGCATGATCGGCGAGGAGCAACTGGCCCTCATGAAGCCCGACGCCTACCTGATCAACACCGCTCGCGGCGCGGTAGTGGCCGAACAGGCGCTCTACGAGTGCCTGAAAGACCAGCGCATCGCGGGGGCCTGCCTGGACGTCTTCACCGCCGAGCCCATTGACGAGACCGTGCCCCGTTTCACCGAGCTGGAAAACGTGATCCTCACGCCCCACGCCAATTCCATCACCGACGAGTGCGTGCGCGACATGGGACGGCAGGCGCTGGGCGCTATCCTCGATGTGGCCGACGGCAAAAAACCCGAGACCCTGGTCAACCCCGAGGTGTGGGAGCGGCCAGGCTTCCAAGAAAAACTGGGTGGCAACGGCTGAGCAGGCGGCGGATTGCGTTTATCTTGCGGCACGACAACATGGTGATGGACGTCCCAACCTGACTCTCCCCACCCCACCCCTAAAAAAAGGCCGCCCCGGGTTTCCCGGTGGCGGGCTTTTACTATTGCTTTTCCAAATGGAGGCGGCGGGAGCCTCTATGTGCATAACTCGAAAATCAGACTTCCCGCAACTCACTCATATCAATGCGGTTTTTGGGATGGTTTCTGTGCATGAATGGGGGCTGCACCTCAGGTTAGGCACAGCAGTTATACACAGGTATGCACAGGCGTGTCACGGTCTACCCTGTCGCCCCAGGCCATCAAATTCAACATGTCAGCCTACGACTGGGTAGTCATTTGTTGGACTTTCCCGATGGCGAGTCAAGATTTCCAAGCTCCGAGTAGCCCATGTAGTGCGAGTGCTGCTGAAGCAGGTCTTGTTCAACACTGAAGTAGTCCGCTGCAATATCAAAGAGATGCAAATAGTGTTTTTCGCGAGGCGAAGTCTCTTCGTCAGATAGGGAGGATCGGTGATGGGTGCCTGTTACGTCTGCAACAATGTGGGCAAGGAGGTCGGCCAAAATCGACAATTTCCCCACGTTGCTTCGATGAT
>JACZSY010000121.1 GCA_022573975.1 SAR324 cluster bacterium
TCTCCCCGGCGGAAAAATAATTTCCCGGGCCGCGAAGAGGGGGAGTTGATGGATTTAGGTTTCTGGGGTAAAATCCAAAATACAATCGATCCCGAAATAACTTGCGAATCCACCGGTCCCCATCGCTCATCATGACCAGCGAAGCCGTACCCAGCCCGTCGCTTATTTATTTGCCGGGGGGATTGTAAAGGGCTGTCCGCCCATTTTTCCTCCTACCTGGCGCATTGAACACCTCTTATCAAGGGGGAACTAAACATTGATCTCAACGGAAAATACCCTGGGACTTATTGTATTACCCGATATAACGGGATACACCGAGTTCCTCTCGAAAGTGGAAATCACCCACAGCCGTCACGTGATCTCCGATTTGATGAATCTGCTCATCAAGGGGAATCGCCTGGGGCTGATCCTGTCGGAAATAGAAGGCGATGCGTTGCTCTATTACCGGATGGGGCCTCCTCCTCCCTTCGAGGATATTGTGGAACAGGCCCGGCATTGGGTGCGGGAATTTCATCTCTATCTCAAGCGGCAGCAGGGCAGTATTTATTGCAACTGCGGGGCCTGCCAGACCGTCAGCAATTTGTCCCTGAAAATCGTCTGTCATTATGGGGAGATCGGGAAATTTCAGATCGGTAACCGGGAAAAACTGTTCGGGCTGGATTTGATCGTGGCTCATCGTCTACTGAAAAATCGGTTGGACTTCCGCGAATACCTCCTGGTCACCGATCAGGTTTTCGGCGAGTGCGGACGAAACATTGGAGGGAGCGAAGGGTTTCAGCCCCATTTGGAAGAATATCCGGTGTTGGGATCCATCGCCACGGGCGTGCTCGATCTGGCCTCCACGGTGTCCAATTTACCGGAAGTTCCGAACCCCTGGGAAATAATCCCCAAAAGCGATGGGGTGATTGAGGAGGGGGTGATCATCAACGCCTCCATGGAGAAAGTGGTTTCCATGGTTACCGATCCCGATGAGGCAAAGAAATGGATTCCCGGAGTTAAGGAAATGATCTTCGACCGCGCCGAACAAATCCGGGTGGGCCATCAGCATGTATGTGTGTTCGACGACATGATTCTCGACCTGGAAATCACTAACTTTCGCAGGGAAAGGAAAAAATTTGGAATTTCCCTGAAAATCCTCTTGCCCGTCCCGTTCCTGCGTGAAATGTATAAGACGATCCTGGCTGAAGTGCAGGACGGCGGCGTGCGGGTTAGCCTGTTTATTTATTATACGAGAAGACCGGTCATCGGCCGCCTGTTCGATTGGATGGTGCTCCCAAAATTGAGGAGGATGCTGCGGGTCGGAGGCGAAAATCTCAAAGCCTTGCTGGAAAAAGAGAGCAACAGCGATGGTTCCCGTTCTACGGGAACGGGTACCTCCATGGACCCTCCCAGTGCCTACGCCGTTTCCGCGGACACCTTCGGTTCCCCCGCGGATTAAGGAGCGCCGTAGGGTGCGTCGGTGGGGCGCACGGGATCGTGCAGGGAAACCTTACTGCCCGATCACTGCGGGCGGGTGTCCGCCACCGACGGCCGTTCGGCGTATCGTTCCCGGATGGCTTGCAGGCCAGGCCTCCCTCCCGCCTGGAACAATCCGCGCGACTCGCCGTAGTCCGCGGCGCAGATCCAGGCAATGTCCGCCACGGAGAACAAGCCCGGCTGAAACCCCTCCGGCCCGGCCCGCTCCTCCAACCAGTCCAGGCTGGCTGTGATCCGCTCCTTGTGCCGCCCCAGGTAGGGCGCCTGTTCTTCGGTTATTCCGTTGCGCCCGAGGGCGGACAGGTTGACGGCGGTGTCCAACAGGCCGGTCAACACCGCCAGCAACATCGCATCGTCCAGATGTTCCTCCGGCCGGGCCGGAGCGGGGGCCAGGGGAGGGGTCTCCGGGGCGCTGGGTTCCGGGTAGGCCGCCAGCAGGTATTCGATGATGATCCTGGTGTCGAAAATCGTCTTGCCGTCATCCTCCAGCACAGGCACCCGCAACGCCGGATTGACCTTCCCGAACGTTTTCGCATCGCGCGTCAGGGCCAGGGTTTGATCCTTGTCGTATTCAAGCGCTTTCTCGGCCAGCACGATTCTGACCTGCCGCCCAAAAGGGGACAGGTCCGTGGCATGGAGGATTCGGGTGCTCATGGGGCGGCCTTTCTTTGGCTGGGACGGATGGAGCGTTTTCTCATGATGAGCCGGTTTTGTTTTTCCAACACATCGCCGGCGCTTTTCGGCCAGGCGGGTATCCACCCGCGCTTGGCTCCGCGGGGTGCGGCGCAAGGGGCAGCGCTCCGCGATTCCCAGGGGGCTATTCGATTCTTGCCGATGCAAGGATCATCAATGTACCCGGAAATATTTTCATGCGATAGCGGTTCCAGTCATGTTAACCCAGGAAATCATTGGATGTCCCGAAGACCCGCCTGCGGCCCGGCGCTCGAAGCCTCACCCTTCCGGCCTGCGGCCCGGCGCTCGAAGCCTCACCCTTCCGGCCTGCGGCCTCCCTCCCTCTCCATTCCATGGAGAGGGGAAAAGCATTGTGTTTACAATGATATAGCGAATGAAGTTATTCCCTTCTCCATACGCTGTTTGAAAACGCCGTGGAGCAAGGGGGCCTGGGGGGGATGAGGCTTCCCCGAAATACCGGAAACCACGAATGATACACCTTGCGCAAAGCCCACACCGATCTTGCGATTGTGTTTTCTTCCCGGGCGCTCGATCTTGACAAGGCCCGGCTTTTCCAGGGATGCTTTTTCCACCTCGGTCAAACAATCGTTGAGGAGAATTTGCATGTCCGGAAAAGAACAAACCTTTCGCTACAGCCTTGCCAGGGACGCCAAATACGGCTCCGGCCTGCGGGACTATATCGAGTATCGCGATCTCGGCTTTTCCGAGAGCAGCAACGGGCTGGTGCGGGCCCACGTGCTCCGCGCCGCCAAGCCCTGCCCCGAGGGCGGCACCGGACGCCACTCGCACGGGGTGGATTTTCAGATGATCTACATGCTCAAGGGATGGATCACGATGGAACAAGCCGGGGAGGAGCGCACCTTCCACTCCGGGGATTCCTGGACTCAGCCCCCCGGCTTCAAGCATGAGGTAAAGGGCTACTCCGACGACATGGAACTGATCGAAATCGTGATGCCCGCCGATTTTCCCACCAGGGACGAGGAGCCGATGGGATAGCCGAACCCGCGGAAAAAACAGGGAATCGGCAACGGTCCGGCCCCGCCCAAGCCGCGACCTGGGTTTTTGCCTTGTGGGGGGTGGGGCTTTCTCCCCGTTGTGCGCCTTTCCTGACCAAGCCGGGCTTTTCCATGGATGCTTTCTTCCACTTCGTATCCACTGTTGCCGGGGAGCACCCCACGCCGTGGCCCAGGATCAGGAGGAGGGATCGGGATCGGGATCGGCGCCCGCGGAAGTGGAGGGGGGGGGCTCCCGCTTGAGCCAGGTCTCCACGGCGCCATAGATGCCCCGGGGCATGAAAATGATGGATACGATCAGCAGCAGACCGTAGATCGATTCGGACATCCCCGCCAAACTGACCCCGAAATAAGTGCGCAGGCTCTCCCGGAAAACGATGGTGATAATGGCGCCGATGGTCGGACCGAGCATGGAATACATGCCCCCCACGATGGAGAGAAAGACGATTTCCAAGGAAATGCTGATTCCGGAGAGGGAGCTCGGATTGAGGTACTGGTTGTACAGGCCGAGCAGGATCCCGCCCAGGGCGGTCATTCCGGCGCTGAGCAGCGTAATCCGTAGTTTATGGCTGGTGACGTGGATCCCCATGGAGGCGGCGGCGACCTCGTCCTCCGAGATGGCTTCCAGGGCGGGACGGGTCATCGAGCGGTTCACCCATCGCCAGATCAGCAGGGCGCCCAGCCAGCACAGGAGCGCGATGACGTAGAAGTAACGCTTGTCGGAGAATTGCAGGGCGTACCAGGATACGTCGGTGGGAGGTTGCACACGGTCCGGCGTCATGCCCAGGGAGCCGCCGGTGATGTTGCGCGCGGCGATGATGGACAGCCGCACCACCTCCCCCAGGGCCAGGGTGATCAGGGCGAAGTAGTGGCCCACCACGCGGAAGCGGAAAGCCGGATAGCCGATTAAAAGAGCCAACAGCAGGGCCAGCGCGATCCCGATCGGGATTCCGATCCAGGGCGTCAGTCCCTGGAAATTCCAGAGCACGGTGGTGGCGTAAACTCCGATGCCCAGGAATGCGCCGTGCCCCAGGCTAACGATGCCGAATTTTCCCATCAGGGACCACGAGGTGCCGATAAAACTCCAGATCAACACCAATATCAACAGGTGCAGATAATAAACAGGCACCAGGAACAATGGCAGCAGCGCGAGAATCGAGACGGCCGCCGCGATCAGGAGGTAGCGTTTCATGTGTTCCGCTTGAAGATGCCTTGCGGCCTGATGAACATGACAATGATAAACAGCACGAATGCGATCACATAGGACAATTCGGTGCTTCCATAAAAGCTGCCGATGGAAATTATCTGACTGATGATAAATGCGGCGAAGAAACCCCCGATGAGGTTCCCGAGGCCCCCCATCACGCAGATCATGAAGGTGATCGGACCGAAGGAGAATCCAATAAATGGGTGCACGTCCTGTTGAAGAACCAGCAGGATCGCCGCCAGCCCGGCCATGGCGCCCGCCAAGGCGGAGGTGATCAGATACACCTTCTTGGTATTCACTCCCATCAGGCTCATGATTTCCCGGTCCTGAGCCACGGCACGGATCGCCGTCCCGATGTAGGTGCGGCTGAGAAACAAGTAAAGCCCGATCATGCCCAAAACCGCGGCTCCGAAGGACAGCAGCCGCGAGAAGGAAATGTAGAGTTCGAAGATTTGGAGGATGGGCAGGCTGAGGCCGATATTGCGGAAATCCGCCCCGAAGATCAGCGTGGCGAAGTTCTGCAGGAAGAAGAGCAACCCGCCGGTGGCCAACAGTTGATTGATGGGGGGCGTATCGAGGATCGGGGCGATGATGAGGCGATGCACCACCAATCCCATCAGGCCCACGCCCACGATGGCCATCGGGGCGGCCAGCAAGAGCGGCCAACCCCAGGTGATGTGGAGCGTATAAATGATATACATCCCCGACATCACCAGCTCGGCATAGGCGATCCAGATCACGTCCACCACCCCGAACACGAGATTCAGGCCCAGCGCAAGCAGCGCCAGAACGCCGCCAAAGAGGATGCCGTTGATGATGGCTTCCAGCAAAAAGAAATCGAAAAGCGCCATATCGAAGCGATTGGTAAAGGGAGCGTCAAAGCCCCATATAGGCTTGGCGGAGAAACTCGTTGTTCTTCAGTTCCTCGGCGGTGCCATCCAGTTTCACGGTGCCTACCTCCAGCAGATAGGCCCGGTCAACCAATTCCAGCACCTGTTGAATGTTTTGTTCCACGATCAGCACCGTGAACCCTTCCTCCCGGATGCGGCGCACCAAATCGAACACATGCATCACGATGACTGGCGCCAACCCGGCCGAAGGCTCGTCCAACAGCAAAAGCTTGGGTTTCGACATCAGCGCGCGGCCAATGGCGACCATTTGCTGCTCCCCGCCGGAGAGGGTGCCGGCCAGCTGATGACGGCGTTCCAGCATTTGGGGAAACAACTGGTACACCCAGATCAGCCGGTTTGCATAATCGTTCCGCGCGCTGGGAATGAAAGCTCCCATCTTCAAATTTTCTTCTACCGTCAACTTGGGAAAGAGGCGGCGGTTTTCCGGGCAGTGCGCGATGCCCTCTTCCACGAATTGATGCGGGGCGAGGTCCTTCAAATTCCGCTCTTCGAAGATGATCTGGCCTGAAATGGGAGCGATCTGCCCCGAAATGACACGCAGCAGCGTGGTCTTGCCGGCGCCATTGGGCCCCACCACGGCAACGGCCTCTCCGGTTTTGACTTCCAGATTGATGCCCCAGAGGGCTTGGAACGCTCCGTACCCCGCCGATATGTCAGTCAGTTTCAACACGGTGATGCATCTGCCTGGAAAGGCGTTTCAACGGCCATCCCCTTATTTCCCGCCGCGGGGGGTGAGGAATGGGAAGGCGATTAAGCGAGGGCCTGCTGATTTCCCAGGTAGACCTCGATCACCTTGGGATCGTTGGCAATTTCCTTAGGGAGCCCCTCGGCGATTTTTTCCCCGTAGTCCAGCACCATGACCCGGTCCACCACTCTCATCAACACCCCCATGATGTGCTCCACCCAGACAATGGTGATGCCGAGTTCCGTGCGGATATGGTTGAGCGTATCGGCGGCCTGTTCCATCTCCTGGTGGTCCAGGCCACCCAGGCTCTCGTCGGCCAACAGAAGGCGGGGTTGGGTGGAAAGCGCCCTGGCCAGTTCAAGTTTTTTCAAGCCGGCGGCGCCCAAAGTGGTCACCTCCGTCCTGTCATCGGTGGGAAGCCCGATGATTTCCAAGACCTTGCGGGCCCGGTCGCGGGCCTCTTCCGGCGAGCGCAGGGCGTCATCGCCGAAATAGGCCGACAGGGTGACGTTTTCCAGCAAGGAGAGCTTTTTAAACGGGCGGGGAATCTGAAAGGTTCGGGCAATGCCCAAATGGCAGATCTTGTCGGGGGTAAGGCCGGTGATGTTGCGGCCTTCGAAGCGGATCGACCCTCCGGTGACCTTGTGGGCCCCCGAAATGAGGTTGAACACGGTGCTTTTTCCCGAACCGTTCGGGCCGATCAGCCCAAGGATTTCGCCCTCCTGAACTTCGAAGGAAACCCGGTTGACGGCCAGGAATCCTCCGAAGGACTTGGATATCGAATCGACAACCAGCACGAGCTACCTTGCCGCATAGGGTGAAGACGCGGGCAGGGGAAGAACCGGATCGATGTTTTGAAGGGCGGTGGGGTAGGCGATGTAGGTCTTGCCTCCCACATATTGCATCACCACCGGGCTGGCGCGCAGGTTCTGACCCGCCATCTTGTGGCCGGGCCGGGCGAACTTGATGCCATAACCCTGGATGGTCCCGCCGACGGGGATGTCCAGATCCAGCGCGGCCTTGCGCAGGGATTCGGAATCGAACCCGCCGTATTTCTGGATAGCGACGGGGATAACGTTGTTGAGGAGCACCCAGGTGTGGTTGAAGCCCATGCTGGTGTGGGGCGGGACTTCCTTGGCGCCGGTGATTTTCTTGTAGCGCCGCACCATTTCCTTGGTCAGATCGCCGATGCCGGGTTTGAGTGTCTTGGCATCGAGCAATTGAGCCGCGACCGGATCCACATTGAAGATGTAGTCCACATCAGTGCCGAAGGCTTCGACCAGTTTGTCAATCTGTCCATAACCCGCACCGTGTCCGATCAGCACCTTGAATCGCAGGCCCAGTTCCTTGGCCTGACGCAGGAAGAGGGTGATGTCCGGGTTGTACCCGGTATGCAGGATTACATCCGGGCGGGCTCGCTTGAGTTTGATCACCATGGAAGAAAGATCGGGCGTGGTGAGGGAATAACCTTCCTCGTGGACGATTTTCATGCCGTAGCTCAACGCCCCGATTTTGTTGGAACTGGCCACGCCGGAGCCATAGGGGCCGTCCTCATGGATTATGGCGACACGGATGTCACTGGGTTTCATACCCAGCTTCTTTTGCGCGTATTCGGCCAAAAAATCGAGGGAGGTCTGGCCGAATTGATCGGAGTGCACCTGCGCCCGGAATACGTACCTGAGATTCTTGTTCTTGAACACGGCGGAGGAAATGGCCACGTTGATCCAGAAGAATTTCTTCATGGCGTTCAGCTTGCCGGAGAGCGGGACGGCCTGGGCGCTGCTGTAAATCCCAGCCAGGATATCCACTTTTTCCAAGTTGATCAGCCGCTCGGCCTCGTTGATGGCGACGTCCGGCTTGCTCTGGGCATCGCCCTTGATGGGGACGATCTTGTATTTGCCGAGCACACCGCCTTTTTCGTTCACCATATCGATGGCGATCTGGGTGCCGATGGAGGCGGGTACGGACCCGGCGCCCGCCAGCGGGCCGGTGAGATCGTAAATGATGCCGATGCGGATTTCCTTCGCCGCGAATGTGGTGAAGGGAGTAACAGCCAGCAATGCGCCAAGGAGTGTGACGCTGCCCAGTCTGAAAAACTGTTTGCTTAAATTGTTCATTATGGAATTCCCCTTGATCGATGGTGGTTGTTGGAGCGGGTCCGACAATTATTTGATCTTAAGGTTTGTAGTATTAGCGAAACGGCTCTGTCAAGAAAAGTTTAAATGTCCGGCCGGTGTCCTCCGGCCACTCACACTATGTTAATATTTCAGGACATAAAGCGGTCGCGGCAGGGCCACCGCAGGGTTAAAAGCCAAACCTAAAAAACCGTTCCATAAAAAACAATGAGGGGTTTCTCCCCAAACGCTCCCCGACCCTCTTTTGAATTTTTTTATTCGTGTCCATTCCCCGCCGCCTGCACTGAAAAAAGAAGAATTTTCCTTAGCCGACACCCCGTATCCCGCTGCGGGGTGCTTCATAAGGATGGGTCGAAACTTTTAATGGAAATGTTGAAAGCGCTGAAATATCGACACAACAGGACCTAAACGAAAAATTTGCCGCGTTTTTTTAAAAAGCCTGTGACCAACTAAATGCATGGGGGATTTCATCCCCCACACCCCCAGACCATTTTTTGGAAAAAATGGATGAAAACTTTTAATAAGATATTGAAATGAGAGTTTAAAATACTTGTTTTTCCTATAAAAAAGTTTGTTGAAACTTTTCAAAGTTTCCCCCCGGAGGGCCGCCGGAGGCCATTTATTCAGCCATGTGGCGGCCCTGGAGGCCGCGGGCCGGAAGGGGCGAGGATTCGGGCTTCGGGATCACCGCCGGCCCTTCTTTTCCGGCGGAAAACCCCCACCCCCTACAAATCACCCCACCCTCACCGATTGGCCTTGCGGTAGTCCAGCAGATCCATGGCGATGATTGTCTTGCAGACGTTGGCGGAGCCTTCCACGATAATGTAGGTGGGCAGGTCCCGGTAAAACCTGGCCAGGGGATATTCGGTGGAATAGCCATAGGCCCCCATGATCCGCATGGCGTAGTTGCCGCATTTCATGGCCGTTTCACCGGCCATGAATTTCGCCTGAGCCACCTCCAGGCCATTGTTCAACTGGCCCTGGTCCTTCTGCCACCCGGCCCTGTACACCAGCAGGCGGGAGGCCTCCACGTCCACGGACATCTGGGCGATGAGGTCCTGGTTCATCTGGAATTTCCCGATTTGCTGGCCGAACTGCTCGCGCTCCTTGCAATATTGGATGGCCATCTCCAGGCAGGCCTGGGCCACCCCCACGCCTCCGGCGGCGGCGGAGAGCCGGGTCTGATTGAGGGAGCCGAAGACGATGCGGGCGCCGTCTCCGGGTTGGCCGATCAGGTTTTCCTTGGGCACCCGCACGTCGTTGAAGGCGATTTCCCCGGTGGGTGAGGAATGGGAGCCCATTTTCCCGATATCGCCGGTGGTCACGCCTGCCAGGTTCTTCAACTCCAAGGCGAAGGCGGAGAGGCCCTTGCTCCCCTTGGACGGGTCGGTATAAGCGTAACAGACAATGAGGTCGGCCTGGGCCGCGTTGGAGATCCAGGTCTTCGACCCGTTGAGCAGCCAGTGATCCCCCTGGTCCACCGCCGTGGTCTTGATGGACATCACGTCCGAGCCAGCGTTGGGTTCGGTGATGGCGAACCCGCCCAGGTATTCCGCGCTGACCAGTTTGCGCACGTACTTCTCCTTCAATTCCTGCGAGCCATATTTCCAGATGGGAAACGCGCTGCCCAGGCTTTGCATGTTGACCTGCACGCGCAACGAGCTGGAGACCCGGGCGATTTCCTCGGTGATGATGCACGCCGCCAGGAACCCCATCTCCACCCCGCCGTATTCCTCGGGGATCACCGAGCCGAACAGGCCCATCTCGCCCATCGGGCGGATGGCCTCCTCGTAGGGAAAGTAGTGGCTGGCGTCCCATTCGTCCGCATAGGGAGCGATCCTTTTGGCGGCGAATTCCCGCACCGATTCGCGTAGCAACTTCAACTCGCTCGACAATCCAAAATCCATGTTTTAATCCTTTGCTGGTCGTGGGCAAACTGGCGGACGGCCAGTTTCGCGATGTACTGGCGGGAGCAGTCAGAGAGATCGCATGCCTCCCGGTCCGCCCTGACAGTATGATGACTGAATACGTAGAAAATGGCCGAAAAAACCGTGGAAGCTTCTTGCAATCCGTGGTTCCGTGCGGGGAACTTTAAGCGGAAAACCAGGCTAAAAGGGCAAGGGGTGATCCCTGACCCATTTTTTGAGAGCGGGCGGCCAATCCTTTTTGGTCAGGCCGGGGTCGCCCCGCACATCGAGCGAGGTTCTAATCCGCACATGAATTGAGTCCGGAAATTCTCCGGCCGGTACGGTGTGAATGGCCGTCCACACCCGCCCCTTTCTTTCCACCAATAATAGGGTGGAAATTTTGAACTCCACGTCCGAGGGCCAAATGACTTCTGTTTTGTTGAATTTTCCCTCCACCATCACCAGTCCCCTCCGGCGCCGAATCCTGGGGGCCGGCGCCAGTGGGACATTCCTCCCGAAAACCGCCAATTGGGTGGGCAAATCCTGGGCAATGTTGCTATTTTTTTTCAGCGCTCCCCATACGTAAGCCGCATCATACCGGGGGGCACGGCCGAGGGAGGCGTCCTTTAATTTCGCCAGGGCCGCCAGCCGGTTGGCATAGGTTCTCGCAAGGCAGGCGTTGTCCGCCTTCGCGCGTTTCTGGCAGTTACGGTCGCGCGCCCTGGCCCAGCTTCGCTGCCTGGAGCGCAATTTCCGCTTTCCGCGCCTGGAAAGGGATTTGCGTAAAGCCCGGTAATCCTTGTTGAGTTGGAGATCCCCCTTGGCCAGCAGTTCGTTGCCGCAGATAGCATGCTCAATGGGTGTGCCGGCCTTGTCACAGTTGAAACCCGCCTTGAAGAATGTCTGCTTTAGGAGGTAGCGTGTCCCGTTGACTTCGATGGTGCGCGCGTACTTGTTTTTCGGATTGAGCACCAGGATGAATTTTTTCTTGGCCTGAAGGTCCCCGGCGTGCGTGGCGTCGGCAAAAGAAGCAAAACGGGTTTCGCTCTGCACTTCGTTGGGGCCGTAGGGCACGTCCCGCGACAAAAAATGATATTTAAACCCCCTGGAGTTGACGGCGGTGATATTCAGGTAATCATAAGTTTCGCCGCCCGGTTTGAAATCCTCGTTCAACCACTCCCCTTTCCATTTCTCAGCTTTTTGCGCGCCAATGGCGAAGGCCTGGGAGCCGAACAAGAAATTTCCGGCCAGGAGGGTAAATAAAACCAGTCCGCCTGAAAACCATTTGCGATTCATGTGACCCTCATATTTTTCTGATATTCGATTTTCCTTGCATTTCCTGGATCAGGGCGCCAGACCCAAGGAGCCGATCCACGGATGTTAAATACAACACATCCGGTTTGCGAATCAAGTTCTCCCGCCTCCTTTTTGTTCGCGAAAAGCGCTGCAAACTCTCTATTCCAGGTGTTTCAAATCGCGAACTGAATTCCGCCGCCAGCTCGCCGGAGGGATGGTGAGGGACGAACGATCTGCCACATGGGTGTCCCTTTGCCTCATATTACCTCAGTCCCAAGACACAAGACCGCCGTCTTCAGCGGAGACACCCGCCGTTGTCCGGCCCTGATCTCCGCCGCGCGGGGCGCCGGTCTGCTGGTGCGCGAGGTGTTCATCCACCGCGAGTTTACACCCGTGCCCGGACGTTCGCAGGACACCATCGCCAATGTGGCCTCCTATCACACCGCCGCCCACGAGGTGGGCGAGGTGGCGGCGGAAGCAGGAGTGCGGTGCCTGTTGCTGACTCACTTCGTGCCCAGCCGCTTCGACCGGGACGCCTTGTTGGAGGAAGTGCGGACGGACTTCTCCGGCCCGTTGCTGATCGGCGAGGACCTGATGCGGATCGATCTCACCACCGGCACCGTGCGCCATGCCGGCGCGGTGATGTCCTTCGGCCAGGGATGGTTCGGGAAAAGCTGAAAGCGGGAACGGGCCGCATCCAGCGGACAAATCCGCGGAAATCGCGGCGTGGATCGTATGGCGTGGATCGTACGGCGTGGATCGTACGGCGTGGATCGTACGGCGTGGATCGTACGGTGTGGATCGTACGGTGTGGATCGTACGGCGTGGATCGTACGGCGTGGATCGTACGGTG
>JACZSY010000357.1 GCA_022573975.1 SAR324 cluster bacterium
TGAACCCGTGAT
Source organism: SAR324 cluster bacterium (assembly GCA_022573975.1). Classification (GTDB taxonomy): domain Bacteria; phylum SAR324; class SAR324; order SAR324; family JACQKK01; genus JACZSY01. Next base: position 13 of record JACZSY010000357.1, read on the forward strand.
ATTGCAATTCGGCCGGTATTCCCTTTTCACGATACTGATCCACCAGGCTGGGCAAGGACAGGCAAACCAGATCGAAATCACCCATTTCTTCGAATTGGCCGGGATAGCCCTTGTGCAACACCGTGAGGCGCACCGATGGACATTCCGATTTCAACCGTTTGCGGTATTTGTGCGGGAGCCCATGCACGTCCTGGAAGTAGACCACGTCGGGTTGGTAATGCTTGATTTGCGCCATCACCGTAAGGGCTCGCGAGTGCGGGGATTTTCCGGTTTCTACCTGATGCTCCCTGGCCCATTGGGATTGAATGATGTCCGCGTCGGCGATAATTTCCTCGGCCTCTATTCCCAGCGCGCGCATGCCGTTGGAAAAGGCGTCCGAATAGATCATGCCCAGGCTGAATATGGCCTCGAGTTGTTCTTGATAGCAAGCCTCCTTCAATCCGGGGCGCTCCGCGTACAGACGGTCGAAGGCTCCCGAATAATTGATGTTGGCGATGCGGAGGATCTTGTAGGACATCACGAACGCTTTGGCTGATTTGAGATATCCCGCGCCAGGCAATCGGCCACCTCCTCCGGGGAAGGCGGCCCGAGGCCGGAGAGGGCGGCGAGTTGGTTCATCCCAAGGCTGGCATGGGGAGGCAGCAGGCGTGCGATCGGGTTAAGCGTGCGGCCTTTGATCCCCACCACCAGTTCGCCCGATAAACCGCGGGCCTGGAGCGCCAGGCGGGCCATCTCCGCGTAGCCGATCTCCCGATTTCCCGAAAGGTGAAAGATTCCGGCGCCGCGTTTTTCAATCAGCGCCAAGACAGCCTGGCCAACATGCCCGGCGGACAACGGGGCGATCAGCACGTCGTCGAACACCTCCACCGGGCGGCCCTCCCGGCCGTGGTTCAGCCAGGATTGAATCATGGCGCCTTGTGGGTCCAACACCTTGGTCAATCGCAGCACCGAGATCCCGGTTCCTGATCCCTCAAGGGCCAAAAGCCTCTTTTCGGCCTCGGCCTTTTGGGATGAATAAACGTCGATGGGCGAATATGCGGCCGAAGTTTCCAGGAAGGGTTTGCTCCCGCCAAGCACCAGGTTGGTGGACAGCAACACCATAAATATACCCATCCCCAGTAAACCATGCGCCAACATTTCCGGCGCCGTTACATTGACGCGATAGGCCTCCGCGGGATTATTTTCGCACACCTCCCGGCTCGTACTGGCCGCGCAGACGATGGCGGCATGGATCGGGACGGGCGGTTTCCAGTCATCGGGAATATCGGCGAAATCCAAATAGATGCTTCCGGGCTTATTGGAGTTTTTGCGCCTGGTGGTGCTGATGACCCGATATCCTTCGGAGGTCAGGAAGCGTTCGATGGCCCGTCCCAAAAAACTGTCCCCGCCGAGAATCAAAATACACCCAGCCATGCGTCCTCAGAATTTGGGGCAGGGCATCGCACCCGACGGGGGCGCCGTACGCTGCAAGGTTTCGAGGGCCTGTTTTGCGCGGCGCAATCTTTCCTGCTTTACCTGCGCCAAGTCGAGGCCGGCGCCCTCGGGGACGCGCCGGGCCGCCCACCCCGGAAGAAAAGGATTCAGGATGATGCAGCACCATTTCAGCCCAAAGAGGGGGCGCAAAAGTTCAGCCCTCCCGCGGTGAAGCCCCCGCCTCGCTTGGGGTAGATGGCCGAACGCCGCTGCCGCGAAGCGCTCCCGGTGACGGGTATCCACCGGCATCGCCGGCTGGAGGAAAAAATCCGCGGCGGTTTTGGAGGGATCGTCCCACCCCGCATATTCGAAATCGATAAAACAGATGCTTCCATCCGGTCTGCGGATGGCGTTGTGAAACCCAAAATCCGAAGGGGACACGCACCGTTCTTCCTCCGGCAGCCGGTCCGCCAGGGCCAGACCCAATCGGTTGGCCCGCCCGGAGATGGTTTCCTGGAGGGCGTCCCGAAAATCCGTCATTTCCCGTACCAGGCTCCTGACCGCGGAATCGTTCTCCCCGGAGAAATCTACCCTCTCGAGACGTTCCAGCCTTCCGTTAACCAGTTGCAAATGTTCCTCGATACTGAAACAGGCTTCCGACGCCTCGGGCAAATCGGCGGCTAAAACGCGAAAGCCGGGGTCGTTGAGCGCGGCCAGGAAGGCGCAGGCGGCATCGACGTCGGCGGCCGTCACTTCGCCGGGCGATAGCGGATCGCCTTCTATATACTCATAAAGCGCCGCCCGTCCCTCGGCATCGCGGCTAACCGGCCGGGGCACGCTGGATGGGCAGGTTTTGACCGCGTATTGAAAGAATCCCCATTCGGTGGAGAGGCGGTCGCGGGGATCGCTGGCATCGCTGAAATACCATTTGGCGATAAACGCGCCTTCCGGGACCCGGATGATCAGCACCCGGTTGTTTCCTCCGCTTCTGGCGGGCTCCATTGCAAAGTCATCCCCGTCCATGCCGCCCGCCTTCAGAAGACCGGAAATGACGTCTCGTTGCCGTGAAAGGTCCATTTACAGTTCCGCCAGCACGGTGTCGAAATCGCGCCAATGGTGCATCAGAGTCAGGCCGGACGAGGTCATGTCCCGGTGGTGAAAGGAAGGATCGAACAGAATCGCCCGGGTGCTCTCCGGAAAACCGGAGGCCGTGAGGATCTCCGGGAGATCGTCCACGAACACATCGCACTTTTCGCTGCCGATACGGTTGATTTTCTCCGGCTTGGTCTCGTGAAAATATACCCGCTCCATGGGCACCAGCGCTCCTTCGTCGTCGCACAGTCCGTTTTCGATCCATTTTCTCGCGGCGGCATGAAGGTCGTAGCGCGGACCCCGGTAGGGATGGCGGGTCTTGTGACTGACAATGGAAACGGTCATGTCCTCCGCCCGGGCCTTCTTCAGGAAATCCAGCACCCCCTGATAGGGGGCGGCATCGGACAGCCGCATGCCATATACGTATCCCTGCAATTCGGTCCAGTCGTCTTCCTGGTCCCGTTCCCGCAGGCTGTCGCGCACCGCCATTTTGGAAACCGGAACGTGTTCGTCAATAAGGCCTTTTTCCAGGGCCACCTGATGGAAAACCCCATCGTAATCGATGAGGGTGTTGTCGAAATCAAGGCCGATGTGAACGCGGCGATTCGGTTTCATTGACCGGGCCAAATCCTTTGGTTTTCAGCCGGCAGCGGCCGCGGCGGGCGTTTTCGCGGCCTGGCTGATTTTCTCGAACATGTTCTCCGCCGTCAGGCCGAAGCGCTTCCTGGCGACGTCCTGGGTGCCAACCTCGTGTAAAAACACGTCGTCCACCGCGAAACTGAGCAGGCGTGGAGAGCGCCCCTGGCGGATTCCCTGCCATTCGGCGATTGCGCCATAAAATCCTCCGATGCGGCTATGCTCCTCCACCACGGCGACCAGGGGGAAGGTGGAAAAAATTTCCTCGAGCGTCTCCGTATCCAACGGCTTGACCGCGTGAAAGCTGTCTACCCGCGTGGACAACCCTGT
>JACZSY010000122.1 GCA_022573975.1 SAR324 cluster bacterium
TCCACCAGCTTGAGGGCCAGGGCCACGTTCTGCTCCACCAGCAAGATGGTATGGCCTTCTTCCTTTAGTTTTTCGATGATTTCCCAGACCTGCTGGATGATGAGGGGGGCCAGACCCTCGGAGGGTTCGTCCAGAATCAGGCAGTCCGGGTCGGTCATCAGCCCCCGCCCGATGGCCAGCATTTGCTGTTCGCCGCCGGACATGGTGTTGACGGTCTGGCGGCGGCGCTCGGCGAGGATGGGAAAAAGCTGAAAGACATAGCGCAATCTGGCCGGAAAATGCTTTCTGCTGCTCTTGGAGAAAGAGCCCAGGCGAAGATTTTCCTCCACCGTCAAGTCCGTGAACAGCATCCGCCCCTCGGGCACCTGCACCAGGCCTTGTTCCACCAGGCGGTGCGCGGGCACCCGGGCGATCGATTTTCCCCGGTAAAGGATCTCGCCCTTGCTGGGGCGCAGGATGCCGCTGATGGTGTTGACGATGGTGGATTTGCCGGCGCCGTTGGAACCGATCAGGGTGACGATTTCACCTTCCCCCACGCGCAGGGAAAGGCCAAAGACGACTTGGATGTCGCCATAAAAAACCGAAATTTCCGATATCTCCAGCACCGGCTGCCTGCCTCCGCGGGTGGTTGTGTTAGTGCTGCGCGCCAAGATAGGCGTCGATCACCGCCTGGTCCCCCGCCACCTGGGCCGGGCTGCCTTCCGCGATCACCTCCCCGTGGTGCAAGACGACCACCTTGTCCGAAAGGCCCATCACCGCCTTCATCACATGCTCGATCATCAGCACGGTGATGCCTTTGGCATTGATTTGGCGGATGGTTTCCATCATGGACAGGGTTTCGGTGGGGGTCAGTCCCGCGATCAGTTCATCGAGGAGCAACAAGCGGGGATGCGTGGCCAGGGCCCGGGCCACTTCCAGGCGTTTCCTGTTCAGGGGGATCAATTCCTCCGCCCGTTTTTCGCCCAGTCCTTCCAATCCGACGAATTCGAGCATGGAGGCGATTTCCTGGGACAGCTCTTTTTGTTTCCAATTTACAGCCTGGTGGCCATAGAGAAAACCCACCTTCACATTGTTGTAAACCGACAGTCCGAGGAAAGGGCGGACATGCTGGTAGGTTCGCGATATGCCCAATCGGCAGACACGGTCCGATTTCCACCCGGTGATATTGCGCTCCCCAAAAATAATCTGGCCGCCCGAGGGGCGGTAATGACCGGCGATCACGTTGAACAAGGTGGTTTTGCCCGCGCCGTTGGGTCCAATGATCCCGGTGATTTTTCCCGGATTCACGCTGAAACTGACGCGATCCAAGGCGCGCAGTCCGGAAAAATTAACGGTCAGGGCGCGGACGGACATCAAGGGAGCGCTCATTTGTCCTCCGTCATCAGGCCCGCCCTGGTCAGCATGCGTTCCACCGGAGGCAGCCGGGCGAAGCCGCCGGGCATGAACAACCCCACCAACACGATGATCAGGCCCAGGATGGCCCCGCGCAGGTGGGCAAACTGGCCAATGTCCACCTCGTACCCCAGCAACGTCACCGTCCAATGGACTTGCGCCAATTGGGTCCAGATCAACTCCTCGACGCCCACCAGGAACACCGCCCCGATGATCGGGCCGATCAAAAGGCCCGAACCGCCCAGCATGGCCATGGCGATCGGCGTCAACGCGATCTTGAGGCCAAACACCTGGTCCGTGTCGATGAATTGAAGTTGCCAGGTGTAAAGCCCGCCCATCAGGCCCGGGAAGAAGCTGCTGATGAGCAATGCCTGCACCTTTATTTTCAGCACGGGCACCCCAAAATCCCGCGCCACTTCCTCGTCTTCGCGGATTGTTTTCATGGCCAGGCCCAATTGGGAACGGCCAATCAGCCAGGAGCAAATCACCACCGCCACCACCACCGCCAGGGAGAGGTAAAAAATGGGAACCACCCTGTCTCCGGCTTCAATCTTCAATCCGTTGGAGCCGCCGGTCAGCGCCCCCATGTTGATGGTGACGTATTCCATCAGCTTGACCAGCCCAAAGGCCGCCAGGGAAAAATAGGCGCCCCGCAACCGGAAAAAAGGATAACTGATCAGGGCGGCGAAGACCACGGAGGCCCCCGCGCCCCCGATCAGGGACAAGACGAATCCTAGCTGGGCATTGAGGAAAATACCGAAAGCATAGGCGCCGATGGCGAAAAAGACGATGTGCCCCAGGTTCACGTATCCCATCTGCCCGCCCACGATATCGTAGCTTTGGGCCAGCACGATATTGAGGAACAGAGTGAACAGGATCAACAGGATGTAATCGCGGGCATCCATCTCAATCAATGGAAACGCCAACAGCAGGCCGACCACCACCAGCGGAAAGAGGAACGCTTTATTCATGGAGTTCTTTCAAGGCACCCCTATTTGCCAAACAATCCTTTCGGGCGAATCAGCAGCACCGTCACCAACAGCAAATAGGCCACCGTCTGGGACCAGGCCGGATAAAAAAATCCCAAAAAGGATTCTCCCAACCCGATGATCACGCCGCCCAGGGCCACCCCCAGAAAGCTCCCGAGGCCTCCCATGACCACGATGCAGAGGTATTTCAAGGTCAAGGGCAGGCCGATGTTGGGCGCCACCATGGAGTTGATCACCTCGAACCCGCCCGCCACCGCCGCCAGGGCCGTGCCGATGCCGAATGCGATGGCGTTGATGCGGGTGGTGTTGACCCCCACCAGAAGGGCGCCCCGCCGATTCTGGGTGACTGCCTGAACGGCCAATCCCACATAGGTGAACCTGAGAAAAATAAACAAGGCAACGATCAAGATCAGCACCAGGCCGAACATCACCAGTTTATTGGTTTCAAGGTAGATTTCGCCGATCACCAGGGAGGGAATGAAAAAATCGACGCTCTTTTCGTATTGGGAACCTCGGGAAGCAAAATCGGCGACGTCCTCGATGACGAGGGCCGCGCCCAGGGTCACCAGCACCGCCGAGGCCAACCGGACATGTTCCTTGCGCTGGGTCAGGGGCTGGATCAGCGCTTTTTCGAAAACCAGACCCACCAGGAAGAACAACGGGGCGACCACGGCCACCAAAATGAACGGATTGACGTACCACACATTCTGGAGGGCGTCGAACAGCAAAAACACGGCCATCCCCCCAACCATCAAAAATTCGCCGTGGGCCAGATTGAGCACCCCGCTGACACCAAAAATCAGGGAGAGGCCGAACGCCGCCAGGGCATAAACCCCTCCCAACAACACCCCATTGATGATCACCTGCACCAGGGTGGTGAACTCCATTACCACTGGCCGTTTTTGTGCTCGAAAATCTCGACGCCCTTGCTGAGCGGCCACAGGGAGACCGGTTTGCCGTTTTTGATTTGCGACGGCCAGGGGTGCAGGGTGCCGTACCCTTTTTTGTCGGTCTTGATCCTGATATCCCCATTGTACAGCGAGAAATTCGACTGCCACATGGCCCGGCGCACCTCTTCGGGTTCCAGGCTGCCAGCGGTGACCAGGGCTTCCTCGATCCGCTTGAAGGTCACATAGCGGATGCCGGCCTCGGAATATTGCCAGGGCTCGAATCCCGCCTTTTTACACATGGCGAAGAACTCCCTGTGGTGGGGCGAATCGCCTTCGAAGAAATAGAGGGCGGAGAGGACGTTTTCCATCGAACGTCCCAGTGCCTTGATCACAGGCACCGGCGCATGTCCAACCACGACATCCTTCGGATTGAGCCCCAGACCGCGGGCCTGCTTGAGGAAGCCGATGTTGCCCGGCGGCGGAATCCACTCGATAAACACCACGTCGGGCTTCGACTGTTTCATGGCCAGGATGATCGAGGAAAAATCCCGGGTGTCCTTGGGGGCGATTTTTTGATACACCACCTCCATTCCGGCCTTTTTCACCATCTCCCCAAAGCCTTCCATGGCCTGGTTTTCATGCAGGCTGTCGCGGGAAAGCAAGGCGAAGGTTTTCACGCCGCCTTTCTTGGCCAACAGTTGCACCACCCGCGTGTATTCGGTTTTGGCGGGCGAGAGGCCGGTGGCCCGCCAGCGATTGGGCTTCTCGAACATCGCCGAGTCGTTGGCTTCCACCATGAACATGGGCCGCTTATGTTTTACCGCCGCTTGCAGGGCCGCGTTGGTGATGAAGCTGGTGAAAGGCCCCATGAAAAAATCCACCTTGTCCACGGCGGCCAGACGCTCGTAAAACTTGAGCGCGGTGGGCGGGCTGGACTGGTCATCGTATATCACCAGACGGATGGGGAGGGTCTTGTTGATTTTGTGGAGATAAATCCCTCCCTTGGCGTTGATGCCGTCCGCCCAGACCTGCAGCAGCTTGCCAAAGGGACGGATAATTCCCTGAAACCGGCCGGATTGGGACAAGGTCGCCCCGATCACAATTTCGGTCTTGGCCGCCATGGCCGAACCGCCGAGCGGGATGACCGCCATCCCAGCCGCGGCCGCCGAGGCCAGGGTGATGAACTTGCGTCTGGTGATAATTTCACCGAATTGATGCGTATCGTTTTGGTTGCGTGTGCTCATTACCAACTCCATGATTGGGTTTGCACATCCCCTGTTTTCCACCAGGGTGTTTTCACCGCCAGCAGGCCCGTCAGGCGGCTCTCCGTCAGTTGAGATTCAAGAACCTTCGGTTCGAAGCGTATCCATCCCTACAGGGCGGCATGAAATGATCCTGTACGAAAAGATTCGAATGGGAAGCCCCGCTTCTTTTGCCATGGCGCCAGCATTAATTTTTTAAAACGCTGAAAGCCTAAGACATGAAGCGTGTTAGATCAACGGTTATTTTATCTTCCTCCGGTTTCCCCGCGGCTGAGATCGGCAAACCCGGCGATTCGAGGGGTCCCGCCGCTTCCATGGCCCTCCCGATCACTCCTGCCCGAGGCGGCCTTTCCTGGAAATTTCATCCATTTCCCGCCTGGATGAAAATGGAGGCTTGAAGCTGAAACCCATCACAACCCGGCGGCGGGCGGGCGGTACTGACGGGCAATGCCCACCCCAGGAACCGCCCCGCGATTCTGGCCGCCGGATCGAGCCAAAACCCAGCCCTGCGCAAGGATGAATCGGGAGCCGGGGATTTTTCACGGTTTCACCTTGCGCGCGCTCCGGCGTGGCCTAGAATCGCTTTTGATTGTTGCGATAAATTCCCTTGGCGGTTTTTTTCCTGATGATGTCATTGGGCTTGTTGTTGTAGATCCGGTTCCCTATGACGAAAGGGTCCCCCCCCGTCTGGATCCAGATGCCACCGAGGCCGTTTCCGAAAATATCATTGTTTTCGATCCTTCCCCGGCCTTTCTTTTGGATGAAAATTCCGCTTTGCCGGCCTTGATAGATTTTATTTCCGGTGACCAGGGGATCGCCCTTGTCCCGGATTTCGATGCCGGTGAAATAATTCTTGTAAATCTCGTTTTTCTCCAGCCGTCCCTTTCCGTTCTGTTGCACCAAAATGCCGCCCGCGCGCCCATGGTGAATCTTGTTCCCTATCACCAGGGGGTCCGCTCCCTGCCGGATTTCGATGCCGGCCAGCTTGTTTTGAAAAATGTCGTTGTTTTCGATTCTGCCGAGGGCCTTGTCATAAATCAGGATTCCCCCTTGGGCGCTTCCGTGGATGCGGTTGCCCCGCACGATGGGATTGGTGCCCTCGCCCCGGATGCCCACGCTGGCCAGACCATTGCTGGTAATGTCGTTTCCGTCCAGCACCAGCCTTCCTTTTCGGATATCCACGCAAAAATTCTTTTTCCCTCCGGTCAGCCGGAAGGTCATGTTTTTCACCGATCCCAGCTGAGTATTGAAGAGCAGGCAATTTCCCTCGCGGGCCTCGATCACCACATCCCCCCGCGAAAGCCCTCCGCCTACCAGGTGAAGTTCCTTGGTGATGGAGAGCGTTTCCAGATAGTGCCCCGGCTGGATGCGCACCACCGAGCCCGGTTTGGCGGCGGAAATGGCGGCGGAGATGGTGGAAAAATCACCATTCCCGTCAGCATCCACGATCACTATCGGACGGCCATCGAGGGGCCGCCGCACCTTGGGGCCGGGAGTGAAAAACGGCCGGGTTTTTGGGGGGGGGATTTTGACCCGGTCACGTCTCAGCTGCATCATTTTGAGACGGGCCAACCCCGCGAAGCGTCCTTTGGGGTAGTTTTTCAGGTATTCCTGAAAATCGTCGGGATGCGAGGATTTTTCAATCGCCTTCCAAAAGGTTTCCTCCACATTGATGGTGTTGACTGGCGCGGGGTCCCGCCGGATTTGGTTTTGCCCGGAAGGCCCGAAAGAAATCACGGTGCTTTCGGCCTTGATTTGGGCAAAGTAAAAATCGCCGGTGAGAGAGGAGGCTTCCCAGGGAATCTGCTTGCCGTCGCTGCGTCTCGAGACCTCCGCCCGCGCCCGCTTGAATACCTCCTCCAGTTTCAAGCCGGGCTTTTTCATGAAGCGGATCAACTCTTCGGTATAGAGGCCGTTTTTTCCATCGCCATCGGCCGCCACCCGGCCCGGCGCGGTGGCATAGGCGATCAGCGTGCCAGCGGGGGCGTCCATGGTGGCCAGGCCCTGGACGCCCGAACGGAAAGAGCGGGCGAAGGGATTGTTGCGGCAGGCGTCCAGAATCACGATGTTCATCCGGTTGGAGGCCGCGTGCATTTTTGCGAGCACCCGATTGGCCGCCACCGATTCGATTTCCACATCCTGTTCGGTTTCCACCACCGCCCCGATGGGGATCATGTAGTTTTTTCCGCCCACCTGCATGCCATGGCCTGAATAATAGAACAAACCGACCCCTCCATTCTTTATTTTGCGTCCAAAGGCGTTGATCGCCTTTTTCATCTTGCGCTGGCTGGCGTTTTCCAGCGCGATCACCTCAAAGCCCATTTTCCGCAGTTGATCGGCCATGGCCCTGGCATCGTTGACCGGATTGCGGAGCGGAGACACCGCGTATTTTGCGTTTCCGATCACCAGGGCCACCCGGTTTTCCCCGGCGGCCGGATTGCGCTTCTTCACCGCGATACCCTTGGACTGCGCCAGCACCGATGCAGTGAGGGATAAAAAAATCAGCAGCGCAATGGATCGCTGAATGAACCATGGGCGGGTGGTTGACATGACATTTCTCCAATCCCTGTCCTTCTCCCTCCCAGCGCATCCGCGGCGCGGATGACAGGAAAAGGGAAACTGACAGTCATTTCGCTGAAATATGACCTGGTAAAAAAATCGTCAAGCAAAAAAATGAAAATATAAAATTTATTCCAATTATTTTACAAAAAAACTTTACAAAAAACTTTACAAAAAACCCCGTCTTTTTTCAATGGATGTTTCAGCGGCGGGAGTCTCCTCCCCAGGTTTGGGAGTCTATGGCTTACAATTCCATTCCCGGCCGCCAATCGGCGGAGCGGCGGTCGAAGAACCGCTTGGCCTTGAGTTCATACCTGGGAAGCGATTCCGGCGGGAATTGTTTCAGGGACACACGGATGCCCAGGCTCCTCCGGATGGCCTGCGCCACCACATCGGTTCGATCGGCGCCATCCTCACATTCGAACTCCACGTGAAGTTGATCCATCTGATCCTGGCGATAGGCCGCGATGCGGTGTTCGACAACGCCGGGAATGCCATCGAAAATTCCCTGGAAGGCCGATGGGAATATATTGACGCCCCGCACCGTCACCATATCGTCGCTGCGGCCGAGGATTCCACCTTCCAACACCAAGGTGGTGCGGCCGCACTCACAGGTGTGCCGTTCCATGGGTTTGACCACATCATGGGTGCGGTAGCGGACGATCGGAAACCCCAGGCGGCCCAGATTGGTCAATACCAATTCGCCAGGGACTCCCGCTTCCGCCGGGGTTCCGGTATCCGCATCGATGACCTCGCAAATGAATTCCGCCTCATTGATGTGAACCCCATTGCGGGCGCTACAGGAAAAACCGAAGGCCCCCACCTCGGAGGCTCCCGGATGGTCGAAGGCGGTGGCGCCCCACAGGGTTTCGATGCGGCCGCGGGTGGCCGGAATGCCCGCCCCCGGCTCCCCTGCGTGGATGGTCGCGCGGATGGACAGATCCCTGGCCGGGTCGATGCCCTGCGCCAATGCGGTTTCGGCAAGATGAAGCGCATAGGAGGGCGTGCTGAGCAGCACCGTGGCCCCCAGCTCCCGCATGACCGCCAAACGCTGCTGGGAGGTCATCCCGCCGCCGGTGATGGTCAAGGCGCCCAGGCGGCTGACAGCCTCGAAGGCGCCCCAAAAACCGATGAAGGGGCCAAAGGAAAAAGCCAGCATCACCACATCCTCCCGGGTAATCCCGGCGGCGTCGAGGATATAACGCCAGCACTCGGCCCACCAATCCCAGTCCCCGGGGCTGTCCAGTACCCGCAGGGGCGTGCCGGTGGTGCCGGAGGTTTGGTGCATTCGTGAGTAACGGGACGGTTCGAAGCTTAGATTGCTCCCGAATGGAGGGTGTTTTTGCTGGTCGGCCAGCAGTTCCCCTTTCACGGTAAAGGGCAAATCTTCCAGATGGTCATAGGCCAGGCGGTTCTCCGGGATCCCGCGCCATTTTTCCCGGTAAAATGCGTTTCCCTCCAGGATGGTTTTTACCACGACGCCGAACCGCTCGCGTTGATGCGCCTTGCGGGCGTCGTCATCCCATGTTTGTTTTTCTGGCTGGTACATTGATCTTCCGCGGCAAATGGGGCTGGCGCTTAAATCCTCAATTCGAAACGCTTGATTTTTCCGGTGGCGGTTTTGGGAAGTTCGGCCCTGAACTCCACCCATTCGGGAGCCTTGAACCCCGAAATCTGTTCCTTGACGTGATCCTTTAGCGCCTGTTCCAACTCGGCGGAAGGTTCGCTGCCCTCGTTGAGCACGACGAAGCCCTTGGTTTTGGTGAGCCCGGCGTCATTTTGCTGGCCGACCACGGCGCACTCGGCCACCGCCTCGTGGGTGATGAGCGCGTTTTCCACCTCCGTCGGCGAGACCCAGGCGCCCGAGACCTTCATCATGTCGTCGTTCCTGCCATCATACCAGAAGTACCCATCGGCATCCTGATGAAATTTGTCTCCGGTGACCATCCAGGCGCCCAGCATGGTGTCCTTGGTTTTCTGATGCTTGTTCCAGTAAAATGGGGATCCCGATTCCCCCCGCACCAGCAGAGCCCCGATCTCCCCGGCAGGCACGTCGGCGCCTTGTTCGTCCACCAGCCGCGTTTCATACCCCGGCACCGCCAAGCCGGTGCTGCCCGGCCGGATTTTCCCCTTCCGGTTGGAAATGAAGATGTGGGTCATTTCCGTGGAACCGATGCCGTCGAGGATTTCCGAGCCAAAACTGCGCTTCCAGCGATTGAACAGGTCCGGCGGAAGCGACTCGCCCGCGGAAACCGAAACCCGCAGCGATTCCAGCCGGGGAAGGGTTGGCGGCGGGTCGTTGCGCCCGTCCCGCCAGGATTGATACAAATTGAGCATTCCATTGAACAGGGTGGGCACGCCATAAAACACGGTGGGCTGGAATTTCTCCAGGGTTTCGAACATCAACTCCGGCGTGGGCCTCCCCGTGACCACCACGGAACTGGCGCCGGCCCCCATGGGAAGATACAGGCTGTTGCCCAGGCCATAGGCGAAAAAGAACTTCGCGGCCGAAAAAGTGCGCTCCCCGGGCGTGAGTTGGAGGACTTCCGGCAGGTAGGTTTCCATCACGTGGGCAATGTCATGGTGCAGATGCACCGCGGCCTTGGGCATGCCCGTGGAGCCGGAGGTGTACAACCAAAAAGCCATGTCGTCCGGAGAAAGCAACACCGTCTCCAGGGAAACGGAGGCGGCGGCCATCAATTCATCGAGCGAGGGTTTTCCGGGCACCTTCCCATTGGCGATTACGATGTGCTTGAGGAAGGGCAGCCTGGATTCGAGGGGTTCGATCACCGGCCAGAGCGCCTCGTCCACGATCAATATGCGGGCGCGGCTGTCGTTGAGGAAATATTCATAATCGCCGGACTTGAGCAGGGTGTTGACCGGCACCGCCACGGCGCCGAGGCGAATGGCGCCCCAGAAACAAGGGGGGAAATCCAGGGTGTCCAGCATCAGCATCATCACCCGGTGTTCCGGTTCCACCCCCAGCCCCGCCAGGGCATTTCCGGCCCGGTTGGCCCGCGCGTGCAAATCGCCATAGGTCATGGAGTGGCCGCCGCAAAACATGTAGGGGCGTTTGCCCTGCTCACCGGCAAGGTTGGGGAGGATCAAATGATCCGCGATGTTGAACTTTTGGGGCAGATCGAGGGTACTCATTATTTGGGACTCATGTTTGGGCGCCGATGGATTCAACCGCGGTAAGGATGGAAACCCCAGGGCATCGGCGGGTGCATTTTCACGGAATTTTCACGGGTTTTTCGCGGGTTTTTTTTCGCGGCGAAACCATCGAGCCCAATTTCCGGGTGTGCCCGCGAGCGGGAAATTTCGCACCCGGTCATTTTATCTTTTTCGGCTTTTTTTTAAATCGGCCGTGTTTTTAAATCCGCGGTATTTTTGGTATCTTATACGCAATCGTTCATCAATCCAACAAGGCCCACGCCCGGCATTAGGGAAAGCCCTTCATGAGGAGGATAACAATGAAAAACCTGGATCGAATCTCCCGCCGGGGACTGCTCGGAACCTCCCTGGTTCTTGTTCCGGCGGCGCTGGCGGCCACCCTCTCCCCCGCCGGGACGGCCCTGGCCGATGCATTGTGCGCCCTGACCTCCCCTCAGGGCGAAGGGCCGTTTTATCCCGCCCGGTTTGGAAAACCCGGCAACGATCTGTTCCTGGGCGGCGCGGGAGGAAAGCCGCCCGACGGGGATGCGATCGTCGTTTCCGGCAAGGTCACCGATGCGAAATGCCGTCCGGCGGCCGGAGTATTGGTGGAAATCTGGCAGGCGGACCGCCAGGGCCGTTACCAGCACCCCCGCGGGCAAGCGGGGCCGCGCGACCCGCATTTCGCCTATTGGGGCATGGCCCTCACCGATGCGAAGGGGGTCTACCGCTTCCGCACGATTTTTCCCGGGGCCTATGGCGGCGGATCGTTTCAGCGCACCCCGCATATCCACGTCAAGGTTCGCCAGAATGGCCGCCTGGTGCTGACCACGCAGATGTATTTTCCGGGTCATCCCCTCAATTCCCAGGACTTCCTGTTCAGCGGCGTTCCTTCCGCCGAGCGCCACACTGTCATCGCCGTGGAGGAACGCGGCGGCGGCTCGGGCGCCCCCACGGCGTTCCGCTTCGATATTGCCGTGTCCTGACAACGGTGATATGCAAAACGTCCTGAGGCCGCAAGGCGGGGCTCGCGCAGCCTCACAGGCTTCCCGCCGGTTGGGAAGAAAATTTTTCGATGACCTCGCCGCGGCCGGCGGGGAATGAACGCTTTTAAAAAATCAATTGGGAAATCAATGATGGAAGACGGACTGTACGCCAAATTTGAAACCGGCAAGGGAGATATTCTCCTCAAATTGTTTCACCAGGAGACCCCCCGCACCGTCGGCAATTTCGTGGGTCTCGCCGAAGGCACCCGGGAAAACAGCGAACGGAAGAAGGGCCGGCCATATTACGATGGGTTGGTTTTTCATCGGGTGATCGACGATTTCATGATTCAGGGCGGCTGTCCCCAGGGCCGGGGCACGGGCGGCCCGGGATACGAGTTCGCCGATGAATTTCATCCCAGCCTGCGCCATGACAAACCCGGCATAATGTCCATGGCCAACGCCGGGCCGGGCACCAACGGCAGCCAGTTTTTCATCACCCATGGGCCAACGCCTCACCTCGATGACAAGCATTCCGTGTTCGGCGAGGTGGTGGAAGGGCAGGACGTGGTGGACGCCATCGCCCAGGGGGACAGTTTAACAAAGGTGACCATTCAACGGGTCGGGGCCGATGCCAAGGCGTTCGACGCCGAGGGGGCCTTTCAGGAATAGCGGCCCCTCCCCAGGCCCTGTCCCCCTCCGGGCTGGCGGGTGGCGCGGGTTCCCCGGTTCCGTGGGGGAGGGCCTTGTCAGAGGAGACTCCGGTTGGAGCTCCCATCCCGATTGCAGCCGCCTGGGCGCCGGTTTTACTGGGTTTGCCAAATTGCCGTGCGCCAAATTGCCGTGCTCCAAATTACCGTGCGCCAAATTATCGTGCTCCAAATTACCGTGCGCCAAAGGCCCCAACGAACAAAGGAGGGTGCC
>JACZSY010000123.1 GCA_022573975.1 SAR324 cluster bacterium
CTGATTGGTCACCCTTCCGCATAGCAGGGCTGGGGATGGGGATTCCCCCGCCGCCTCAACACAGGGAGGGGATCTTTTTTTTCCATGGGGTGGGTTGGATTGGGGGATGGGAGTTTCGACGCTTGAATCCTCCCTCCTCCGGCCTTCGGCAACGCTTGCGAGCCGCACGTTTTCCCCCCCTCCACAGGATGTTAAACAACACCGTGGAGGGGGGGGGAAGTCGTACTATATCAACGGTATAAAAATGCGAGACCTCCCCCTCTCTTTTGGAGAGGGGCCGGGGGGTGAGGTGTTGTTTGCTGTTGTCCCCGTTGATCGGCGGTTTTAGATTACGGTGGAGCCGCGCCCCCGCCACCCTTACCCCAGCAGGTTGAGGTTGTTGGCGAAGAAGGGGGCGAACACCAGCGAGATGATGGCCTGGAGCTTGATGAGGATATTGAGCGAAGGCCCGGAGGTGTCCTTGAAAGGATCGCCCACCGTATCGCCCACCACGGCGGCGGCGTGGGTGTCCGACCCTTTGCCGCCCAGGGCGCCCGCCTCGATGTATTTCTTGGCGTTGTCCCAGGCGCCGCCCGCGTTGGCCGAGGAGATGGCCAACACCACGCCGGCGACCAGGGAGCCGATCAGCATGGCCGCCAACGCCTTGGGGCCGAACAGGTAGCCCACCACGATCGGAGTGAGGATCACCTGCGCCCCCGGCAACATCATTTCCCGCAGGGAGGCCTTGGTGGAGATGTCCACGCAGGTGCGGTAGTCGGGCTTGCCCGGCACGATGCCCAGGTTGGCGCTTTGCGCCACCGCCTCGTCGGTGGGCGGATTGGCCCCGCCGGCCTCGCGCACGGCGGCCAGCAACTCGGGCTCGGTGGGGAAAACCTGTCCCAACATCCCCTTCAGGGAGTCTCCGGCGGCGCCCAAGGCGGCCAGGGACTGTTCGGTCAACTGGAACGACGGGCGCAGTCCGGGAATGGTGTCGAACTGCCGCCGCACTTCCTTGATCATTTCCATGGCGGCCTTGCCGACGGCCTTCAAGGTCATGGCCGTGAAGATGAAGGGCAGCATGGCCCCCACCATCAGCATGGTGATCACCGCCGGCTCCAGCATGTTCAGCGACTCCACCTCGGAGCGCACCAGAAAGGCCGAAAAGAGGGCCAGCGAAGTCAAGGCGGCCGACCCGATGGCGAAGCCCTTGCCGATGGCCGCGGTGGTGTTGCCCGCGGCGTCCAGCGCGTCGGTGCGCTCCCGCACGGACGCGCCCAGCCCGGCCATCTGGGCGATGCCGCCCGCGTTGTCGGCCACCGGCCCGAAGGCGTCGATGGTCAGGCCGATGGCGATGGTGCCCAACATGCCCAGCGAGGCCACGGCGATGCCGTACATGCCGGCGAAGGTGTAGCCCACGAACACAGTGATAGCAATGAAGATCACCGGCGCCAGGGAGCTCATGTAACCCAGCGAAAGCCCGTAGATCACATTGGTGGCCGCCCCCGTTTCGGAGGCCCGGGCCACTTCGCGCACCGGGGAGTAGCGGTGGGAGGTGAAATATTCCGTGGCCACGCCGATCGCCATGCCGGCGCCCAGCCCGGTGGCCACGCAATAGAACACGCCCAGGTTGGTGTAGGTGGCCCCTCCGATCTGGAAGCTGGCCGGCAGCATCTCCAGCGTGAGGTAGTACAAGGCCACGCCCATGGCGGCGGTGGAACCCATCAGGATGTACTTGAGGGTGTTCTCGATCATGCCCGCAGTGTTGGCCCGGGCCAGGAAGGTGAACCCCAGCGCGATGGGAATTCCGATGGCGGTGATCATGATGGGATAGAGCAGGGCGCCCGTGTTGGTGGCGAAGGCCACCGCCCCGATCACCAGGGCCGCGCAGGTGCTCTCGGCGATGGAGCCGAAGAGGTCCGCGCCCATGCCGGCGATATCGCCCACGTTGTCGCCCACGTTGTCCGCGATCACGGCGGGATTGCGGGGGTCGTCCTCGGGGATGTTCTCCTCCAGTTTGCCCACCAGGTCCGCGCCCACGTCGGCGGCCTTGGTGAAGATGCCGCCCCCCACGCGGGCGAACAGGGCGATCGAGGAGCCGCCCAGTCCAAAGCCAGCCAGGGCTTCCATGATGTGCCATTGGCTGGCCTCGCCCATGATGGCGCTCAGCAACAGGTACATCCCGATCAGGCCCAGCACGGCGAGGCCCACCAGCCCGAAGCCCATCACCGCGCCGGTGTTGAAGGCGATGCGGAAGGCCTTCCCCAGGGAATTCCGCGCGGCCGAGGTGGTGCGCACGTTGCCCATGGTGGCCGCCTTCATGCCGATGAACCCCGCAAGGATGGAGATGACCGACCCCACCAGGAAGGAAAAGCCCGATTCCCAGTCCACCGCCCACCAGACGATGCCACCGAAGATCACCATGAAAACCAGCATGTATTTGTATTCCCGGGAGAGGAAGGCCATCGCCCCTTCGGCGATGGCGCCGCTGATTTCCATCAGCTTCGCCGCCTGTTCTTCCGGGGCGTCCCCGGTGGCCGGGATGCGGTTGACGATCCAGGCGAACACGACGGAGGCAACGACCGAGAGCGCGCCGAAACCGATAATGATCCAAATGATGGTCATGACTTTTTAGACTCCTGATAGGAAGATGCTGAAAACGAACGCCAGCGAAGATGGCCCCAGAAGCGGGGCGCACCGGATTGGATGTGGTGAATCGATGGGGAAAATCCTGTCTCCCCCATGGGCCGAAGCCGAGCAGTCCCCGTCCGGTTGCAGGGTGAACGGCCGCGCCGCAAGCAGCGGGCCAGCAAAACGCCGGTTTCTTTTTCGCCGCAATCGGCGGGAAGTGGCCCCGCATAAAAATAACATGGGTGACAAAGCCTGGAAACCGGTTTGCCTGCTCCTGCCGGGCGACGCTCCCAGTCCCATCGAAATTATGGAATCCAGCCGGGGTTGGGCCGCTTCGGAAGGCAGGGGGCCACACCCGGGCGTCACATGCCAGTGGAAACCTGTGACATATTATGGTGGGAATGACAACACGATTTCCCGCGGGTGGCCCTGCCTGAATCGCGGTTGATGGCGCAATGGGAACGGGGGCCGTTTATTCCCGCCATGATTTTTCCGGCGGGTTGGATCGAAGGTCACGGCCCTACGGCATCCAAGGCGCCTCCTCAACCGCTCTGTCCACACCCCACCTGGAGCAACTGGCCGCCAAGCCATTTTTGGCGTCGATTGTGAGCGGGGTCCGTGGAAAAGTACTCCTGGGACGGGGAAAACCGGCGATTTTTTTGCCGTTGGAAACCGATCGCCGCGAAAACAGCCGGAGGATGGGATCTGTGCTGGCCGATCCGCCATGGTGATTATATTCCAACTTTCTCGAATTCCTGTTGCATCTTCTTGACGAGAAAGGTAGATTCGGCCCAGCTGATTTTTTTGGCGGCGGGAGCGATTGACCTCGATTTGCAGGGGAAAATGGTGGCCCGCCGCGTTTAGGGTTGACATTCCCTTCCAATTTTATGATATAGAAGGCAAAAACCCGATGGGGTTGAAAGCTATTTTTCATCAGGAAATGGATAGGATTTTCCTGTTGTTCCCTTTGTATCCAGGCATACGCGTAACTTGAGAGGAGCGTAATTATGGCTCGAGATAGCATGACCCATGGCCCCAATCTGATCCATCCGGAGAAGCCCAGCGCTGTTGGGTCGAGGAACAGCCTCAATCGAGACAACAGGAATGAATATGAAGAATCGAAACTCCTGATCGATGAGGAGGTGGATAAGGTCTTGAACCATATCCACGCCAAACTCCCTCCCGAAGTGTTGGAGCGGCTGGACGTGATGGGCTCCATCAAGTCCAAGCTGCACAACTACTTCAACCAAAACTTCCAGAACATGTACAACCGCTACATCACCACGATGGAAGACGAGTTGGGCAAGAAGGTGCGCGATCTGGTGGACAAGGAGGAATACCGGGCCTTGAACCGGTACACCCCCCGGGAAATCGCGGAGATCCTGGATAAAATTGGCGGAATCGACAAGTTCAACACCGGCGAAATCGAAAAGTCGGTCGTGAACATTTATGGGCACCTTCAGGGCCATATCCAGCGGGGGATGTATGAACTGGAGAACGAGACCAACGCCATTCTGCGGCAAAAAGCCGACGTGGGCGCTTTCGTGCGGGGCGAAAACGCCTATGCCATCGCCAAGTGCTCGTTCAAAAACAACTTCTACAAGCCCAAGACGGTAATGGATGTGAAGCTGGCCATCAACATCCTCGGTTCGGAGTTGATCAGCCCCATCTATCACTATCAGGTGAGCCTGGAAAACATCATCAAGGACATCGTCAGCAAGCACCTTCACGATCTGATCGACCAGGAAATTACCGAGTTGAACAACACCCTGATCGACCAGGGCAAGGAGGAATTGTCCGACACCGAGATCATGTTCGAAAAGATCAAGGCCCTGGACAACTATGTGGACGACGAGATCGGCAACGAGCAGTCGCGCCGCTATCAATTTGTCGCCAAGCGGTTCATGGACCAGATCGAAAACGTACAGGCCGAGATTCCTCCGGAGGATTACGATGCGCTGGGGGTGCGGGAGAATATCAAGCGGATCATCGACAACGAGAATATCCGCAACCGTGGCTTCAACACCGCCATCAACAACCTGACCTCGGTGCTGGACGTCTCCAAGATGGGCTACCAGCACATCGAAAGTTTTAAAAACGCCCGGCAATGCCTGATTCGCGAATACGAGGACACCGACGTCAACGCGCTGCCGGACGAGCGCTATTCGATTCGCCTCTCCTATTACGACGATGAGCAAATCCGCTCCATGCGGAAGGCCTATGACCTTCAGTTCGGGGAACTTCAGTCCGAGATCCAAAAAGTGATCGACGTGACCGAAGAACTCTACAAGGACAACAAGACGGACAAGGGCATCGAGGATTACCATGATGTCGCCAAACGCTACCTTGACAAGGAACCGCCCAAGAGCAGGGGTTGGTTCGGGTCCAGAGTCGAGGAAGAGGTCGAGGAGGAAATTCCCAGGGAGTGGAATGAAGTCATATTCGTTCCCCCAAAATCCACCGATGTGGATGATATGAACAAAACCAACCTCTACATCGTGGAAATGTTGCGCAAACAGATTGTGCTGACCAAGAACAAGCTGAACAAGATCTATGAAAACCAGCATCCTGTGGACCGCACCATCGTTGAAAGCCGGCTGCATTTCCTGGAGCGCAAATTCGAGGAATTCGAGGCCTTCGTCAATCCCTACCACCTGTTGCCAGGGTTGTTGATGGAATTGGACATCACCTCGGTGAAACGCAAGAAGACCACCATGATGGCCATGGCCAACGTCTTGAACGAATTCCTGTATTCGGTTTCCAAGGGATTCCACGACACCGCTTTCGCCGAATTTTCACGGCGGCGCTCCACGGTGCGGGACGACCTGGAGCAGGAATTCGCCGGGTCGGACGATCATCCAGGCGGAGACGACGACTAACCCGCCTCCCGGTTGAAAAGCCAAAAAAACGGTGCGCTTGCCATGGCGCACCGTTTTTTTTTGCCCCAAATTAAATGTGTTGCCATCACGGTCACCGCTCCTTTGGCGGCAGGAGGCCTCCCAGTTCACGCTCCACGGTTGAGAACCTCAATGCCCACTTTGAAACTCAGGCGCTGGCGCAAATGGTATCGTCCGGCAATCGCCGGGGCGCTGATGGTTTTGTTGGGCCTCCCGGCCGCCTTTGGTCAAAAAAGCCTGCTCAGGCCCCGGCCGGAACTGCTGGTGTCCCCGGCGTGGTTGTCGGCCCACCTGAAGGACCCCAATCTGCGCATCGTGGATTTGCGGGATGAAAAAGCCTACCGCCGGGGGCATGTCCCCGGGGCGGTTCATTTTCCCCCCGCCAACCTGTTCGCCAAGGTGAACGGAGTGGTTGGCATGCTACCCCCGGTAAACACCCTGGCCGGAAAACTCTCCCGCGCCGGCATTGGCCGGCAAACGGTGGTGGTGGCCTACGACGCCGCCCGGGGGCTTTACGCCGCCCGGCTGTTTTGGGCGCTGGATTACATCGGGCAGGGCAAGGGCCGGGTGCTGGATGGCGGGTGGCCAAAATGGCGGCGGCTCAAGCTGCCGGTTTCCTCCCGCATTCCCCGGGTGGCCGAGGCCAGGCTGACCCCCAAGCCCCGGCCGGAGTTATTGGCCGGCCTGGAATGGATGCGCCGCAACATCGATTCGTCCGGCGCGGTCTACGTGGACGCCCGCTCCTCCCTGGAGTATCGGGGGACGGTGCGGTATGCCAAATACCGGGGACATATTCCCGGCGCGGTGTCTTTCGAGTGGACGCGCCATTTGGGCTCCGGCGGCGCCATGCGCCCGGCGGAAGAGTTGCTGGCCAAATTCAAATCCCTGGGCGTCACGCCGGACAAGGAAGTCGCGGTGTACTGCCAGGTGCTGGTGCGCGCGGCACACAGTTATTTCACCCTGAAATGGCTGGGCTTTCCCAGGGTACGGGGATACGACGGCTCCTGGGCGGAATGGGGGAACCGGGACGACACGCCGAAGGAAGCCTTTTAGCAGACCGCCGCCTCGCCATTCCAAGCCATTGCGGGTATTGAGCGCCCGGCCGTGACATTCCGGCTCACCCTGCAAGCCGTCTCAAATATTTTTCTCCAACGGCGGCCAAGGCGCGAGGCCCCTTGCCGTGCGGAGACAGGAAAAGCGATTTACCCCCGGTACCCATCGTGAATCGCCACGTCCAGCAGCACGGGGCCGGGCTCGGCCATGGCCGAGCGCAGGGCCTCGGCGATGTCCGCGGGATTTTCCACGCGCCTGCTGTTCACGCCCAGGGAGGCGGCCAGGCCGGTGAAGTCGATGGGGGGGTTGAAGTCCATCCCGATGATCGTTTCCTTTGCCACCGAGGCGCCGCCAAAGGCGATCAGCCGTTCCTTGAGAATGGTGTAGCCGCCGTTGTTGGCGATGACGAAGGTGATGGGGAGGTTGAGGTGCGCCGCGGTCCACAAGGCCTGGATGCTGTACATGGAGGAGCCATCGCCGATCACCGCCACCACCGGGCGCTCCGGCAAAGCCAGTTGCACGCCGATGGCGCCGGCGATGCCCCAGCCGATACCCCCGCTGGCCAGGCCGTAGTACCGCTGGCGTTCCCGCACGCTCAGCAGGCCCAGCAGGGTGCGGGTTGAGGTGATCCCCTCGTCCACCACCACCGCATCTTCGGGCAGGGTGCCGGCGATCTGCATCATCAGATATTCGGCGCGGATGGGGGAGGCGCTGGAAAATTCCTGCGCCTTGCCCGTCAGGGCCTTGCGTTGGGCGGCCCAGTTGTTGGCCTGGACGGCCTCGGTGCGCCGCCTCGCGGCCTCCCGCCTGGCCGGAGTGAGCCGGCCTTCCAGCACTGGCAGCAGGGCGCGCAGGGTTTCCTTCACGTCGGCGTCCAGGGCGATTTCCGCCGGATAATTCTTGCCCAGTTCCCAATCGCGGGTGCCCACCTGGATGATGGGCAGGCCGGAAGGAAGCGGCTCCACGGGTCCCGGCACCGACATCCGCAGGCCATCTCCCCCGGCCATCAACAGCAGGTCGTGGGGCTCCAGGCTCCGCCGCACCCGCACCTGATCGCGGGTGATCTCCCCCATGAACAAAGGGTGGTCGGTGGAAAACACGGCCAGGTAGGGCGTCGACTGGTTGTACACCGGCGCGCCCAACAGCTCGGCCACCGCCGCCAGTTCGGACGACGCATCACTGGAGTAGACCTCGTGCCCCGCGATGATCACCGGCGCTCCGGCGGACAACAGGCGTTCGGCCATCCGTTCCAGGGCTTCGTCCGAGGGGCGGGTGCGGCTGTCCACGGGAGTGGCGGCGCCCAAATCCACCTCCGCGCTCCCCGTCAGCACGTTGCCCGGCAGGGAAACGAACACGGGACCGCTGGGGGGAGTTTGGGCCACCTTGGCGGCGCGGTGCACCACCCGGGGCAGGTCTTCCACCCGCTCCACCTCGACGGACCATTTCACCACCGGCGCGGCCATGGACACCAGATCGTCGTGAAGCATGGGTTCGGTGAGGCCATGGCCCTTGTCATGCTGCCCGGCGGTGATGAGCACCGGGGAGCCGGCGAACTTGGCGTTGTAGATCGCCCCGATGGCGTTTCCCAACCCCGGCGCCACATGGATATTGACGCAGGAAAGCCTGCCCGAGGCGCGGGAATAACCATCCGCCATGCCGACCACCACCGCCTCCTGCAAGGCCAGCACGTACCGCAATCGCGGATGGTCCACCAGGACGTCCATGATGGGCAGTTCCGTCGTCCCCGGATTGCCGAAAAGGTATTCCACCCCTTCGTCCTCCAATACCCGCATGAAGGCCTCGCGGCCGGTCATTTCCGTCATGAGATTATCGTCGTTCGAGGTTTGGGCGGCCGGCCATCGCGGAACTTGTCCGCGATTCATTGAAGGGCCGGGGCCGATGGTGATTTAGGGGTCTTATCACTTCCAGGGGAAACGGGTAAACCGTTGTTTGCGCCCATTGCCAAGTTGACTGCGGAGCATCCCCGCCCGGCGGCCGCTCTAAAAAGCCTGTGATTTATTGGCCTCCGGCGGCCCTCCGGGGGGAAACCTTGAAAAGTTTCAACAAACTTTCTCATAGGAAAAACAAGTATTTAAACCTATCATTCCAATATCTTATTGAAAGTTTTCATCCATTTTTTCCAAAAAATGGTCGGGGGTGTGGGGGATGAAATCCCCCACGCATTTAGTTGGTCACAGGCCTTTTACGACGCCGGGATTACAACTTCAACAAGGCTTCGCTGAAACGGCTGGACTCGCCGCCTTCCACCACCATGGTCAGAAAGTCCGCATACAACGCCTCGGCGGCGTCCTTGTACGGAGCCGACAAGGGTGGCGGCAGCAGGCCAAGCTCATTTTGCACGATGCCCTTCCAGTCGTCGCTGCCCCGTTTTCTGGCCATCTCCCCGCCTTCCTGCACGGCCTTGTACCAGGGGGAGTCCAGGTAGAAATTGCGCAGGAACTGCTTGGAGAGCACCGCGCCGCCCTGGCTGACGCGCAACTCGTCCGGCCCGATGGAATCCACCAGGGTCATCTTGCCGTCCACCAGGCCCCACTCCAGCTTGCCGTCCCACAGCTTGAGGCCGCGGCCGGCGAAGGTGCGCTGGAGGAAGAAGGCCACCGCCCGGGTGCGTCCGTACAGCTCGGCCAGGGTCTCCGTGTTGCCTTTCAGGATCAAGGCCGCCTCCTGGTAGGAGATCACGCGGTCCTTCGTTTCCAGCTTGGTGGAAAACTCGATCAGGGGCTGGTCGAATTCGGCGCCCTCGAATATATCGAAGGGGTACCAATCCTTGCGCTGCAACAGGGAGGAGCCGGCCGGCACGCCGAAGCGGAACAGCACCTCCAGGGGAATCAACTGCCGGGGTTGGGGAGAAAAGCCATAGTCGTAGACCAGGTTGCCCCCCACGGTGTCCGCCTTCAGCCCCGGAATTTCCACCTTGCTCACCAGCAGCCTGTTGCCCTCGCGTTTTTGGAAGTGGTGGGCCATGGGCAGCCAGCGGGCCACCTCGCCATCTTCCTTCAATCCCAAAGCCTCCCACTGCCCGGGGTCGGACAGGCGCTGGAAAAACCACTCCCCCAGCCGCGCCAGGGCCTCGCCCTTGCCCGGGATGGGGTCGGGCATTTTCCCCCAATCGAAGACGGAAAAATCGTCGGTGTATTCGAACCACAGCAGGGCGGGATCGTCCGCCTGATAGATGTTTTTGACACTGCCGGTGTAAATCAGCTTCATATGTGTGGGCTTTTCCATAAGTGGTGAAATGAAGGGTTGGAGGGTTTAAACGAGCCTCAAACCCGCCTTTCGGGCATCCCCTCTCCACTCCGTGGAGAGGGATAAAATCTATGTGTTAACAATGATATAAGTAAGAAAGTCACCCCCTTCTCCATGGAATGGAGAAGGGGGTCCAGGGGATGAGGCTTCCCCGGAAAATTTCTCTTCAGCGATAATTTTCGAGTTGCGCAAAGGTCTCATGGTGCGTTGGTCCTTCCTGTGCCCGGATAGGGGTTAATCGGATTGATGGTGGAGCAGCCGTCCGATCACCGCCACGTTGATGTGGCCCAGGGCCTGCCCCCCGGCGGAGGTTCTGCGATGGCTGGCGTAGGGATGGCGGCCCTCCGCATCGGCGTGGCAGCGGGTGCAATGGGACGATACAACGATCCGCCCGGCCGGGACGCCCAACCGTTCCGCCTGCGCGCGCAAGACGCGCCCCAGATCAAGATGCGCCCGCCCTCCGATTCGCGTCACCGCGCCTTCCAGGTCCGCCGCGGCGAATTGTTCCAGGCAATCGTCCCGCACCTCGTAGCAACAGCCCCCGATATGAGGGCCCAGCGCCAGCGCCACGTTTTCGAGGTTGCTCCCCGCTTCCCTCCATCCGCGCAGCAGAGCGGGCAGGATGCCCGCCGCCGTTCCCCGCCACCCGGCGTGGAGCGCCGCATATCGCGTTGCGGCGCCGTTGGTTGCGGCATCGCGGGTTGAGGCACCGCGGGTTGCGGCACCGCGGGTTGAGGCACCCTGCCCCCCCTCCCCATCGACGGCCAGCAGCGGCACGCAATCGGCCGTTTTTATCGCCAGCAGACCCCCGTGGCGCAGGGTGGAGGTCGCGCCGTCGGCGCGAGGCAGTTCCTGAATGGAGGGAGATTGCAGCGCAGAGCCGGTCGAAAATCCGGAAATTCGGGCGGCATCCACGATCTCGGCGGAATGAACCTGCTTCAACAAAAGGGGAGCGCCGAAGCGGGGGGCGTGTCCGCCCTGGCCCCCGTCTCCGGAAAGGGCGGCGGAATGGTTCAGCAACCCTTCGATCCGTTGGGACAACCCTTCGGCGGGGTCCCGTTCCAGGGCGGTGCTGAAACCGGCGAAAAGCCCGGCTGCCAGGATTTCCAACTCGGCCGCCCGTTGGAAAATCACCGCCCCAGTGTCCGGGAGCCGCTTTTCGGGCGAGATGGGCTGGGATTGACGGCCCGTGGAACCTCCCGGGTTCAATTTTCGAACGGTTTTCATCATGGGAACACGTACCATAAACAAGCGGTGGCTTCGCGAAAATCATGCCTCGGGGTTGGACAGCCGGTTCACATCGAAATCCACTCAATTCGATTTGCCGTAAACCCGGTTTATGACGGAGTTTTATCAAAGAAGTTTTATCAAAGAGGATCGGGTCTTGGCCGGATAGCCTCCCGCTGATTTAAAAACCGCCTGAATTTCCCTGTAATGTGAACCTTTTATGATCATGGGCGTTAACAAATAAATACCAATCACCGAATTCGCACCTGGAGCATAACCGAAACGGCGGCGATCGGGAAAGGGATTGAAGATGTCAGGGAAATCGAAGGAATCCAGTCGCCGGCTCCTGGCCGTTGAGGTTTGAATACAGCCCGGCAACCGGCAGGGGAGCGCGGGTTTCACCGGAGAAAGAACATTGGGCTTCCGCGGGGGAATTTGAAATAAGCCGGAAAACTCCGCAATGCGAGAGGAATAGAATCCTATGGAATTGAAATTAATCGTTATTATTGATAATCCGTTGAGATGGAATGGGTCTTATGAATGCAATTTCCGTATCAACCGTGGATGACATCGGAATGGAAAAAGAAGGTGGATTTTAACCAAATACAAATTGGGGGGGGCGCTGCCGGGTATGGACGAGGACAGTGGCCACATGAAAAAATCGCTGCGAAAAATTCTGGTATTGGATGATAAACACCGTTTGATGGAGCGTTGGGAGGAAGCGTTGGGCGAATGGGATGTTACTTTCTCCACGGCGTCAGGGACGGGGGCGCCCCACCGGCCCGATGCGGAAGAAGTGCTGGCCGTGATCGGAACTCCCGGGGCCTTGGCGGAAATGGAAGCATCGCATCCGGATTCCGAACACCGCAATCCCGCTTTCATCCTGTTGACGGAAGACCGGGAACTGGCCCGTCACGGGAACCCGAGATAAGGTAATCTCCCATTTTGAAGCGAGTGCAAAGATGCAAGAAGAGGAGCGTATCCTTTCATATGGTGGGTTCTTCGAACAAATATATGATCTTGG
>JACZSY010000358.1 GCA_022573975.1 SAR324 cluster bacterium
TGCCCACGTAGATCGCGAGCTTGGACAACTCGCTATCCAACAGCGCCAAGTCGTCGCCTACCAACCGGTTCAACAACTGCGCGGCCCGGCGATCGACCTGTTTGCCATAGGCGGCACGCGCCTGGCTGACGATCCATCCCGCAACGTCGGTGCGCTTTTCCAACTCGCAACTGAGGATGGTTCCGACTTTTGCCACGGCTTTGTACAGTCGTGTGCGTTTGTCGAAGGTTCGGCAGACCAACAGCAAGGTGCCGCAAGCACTGGGTGATGCGCAATAGTTCTCCAGCGCCTCGCGATGCTGCGTGATGAAGGCATCAGCGTCGGCCACCACTACCAACCGTCGCTCGGCTAACAGTGGCAGGGTGCGGAGCTCATCCAGCACCTCACCCAACCGAACGGCAGGCTCAAACTCCGAACAGGCCATCGGATCAGGATCTGCGCCCAGCACGTCGTGTCTGACGCGGGCCAGCGCTTGTCTCCTCAGAAATTCTTCCGGTCCGCAAATCACATAGATGGGGCTGGTGCGGTCTGTCGTGTCAGCTTGCTTTGCCAATCGCCGAACCTCTCACGTATCACGGCCCGCAGCTCGCGAGCCGGCAAGGACGCTGCCACTCCAAGCCGCCCCGCGACTTCGAGCACCATCATACATCAAATCCCTCTTACGGCGATGCGTATCTCTTGATGCGTTTTTGCGCTTTGGTACTAAGGTCGGTCGCGGAAGGGCTGAGTTTCTGAACCTGTTCCCAATAGCGCCGGGCTTGGCCTCGTTGGCCCATCCACAGGTAGCCGTCGCCGGCATCAAGCCAGGTTTCCGCGTCGCCGGCGCGCGAGATCGCCGAATTTTCGACGCGCGATGCTTCCGCTTCCCGGCCTCCCGATGAGGGCCGCGATCTTTGGAAACGGGAGGCCCCGCCCGCTCCCGTCCCGCCGGGTCCCGTTCCTCCAGCCCGGGGCGGGGCGCCGGTGGATGCGCCCTGTTTTTCCCCGATCAACCTCCGCACCTGGGCCAGCAACTCCGGCACGCCCACCAGCGGCTCCACGCGGCAGGCCTTGGCCAACCCCATCTCGAAAGCGGCCTGGGCGAATTCACTGCGCTTGATCTGTCCCTCGACCTCCAGCCACAGGTAAAAAAGCTGCTGCAATTCATCCAGGGTGGTTTTTTCCCGGGAGTCCTTGAAAAATGCCAGCGTGTCCGGTGGATGGCCGGTGAAATGCGCGCTGGACTCCCCCAGCACATGGAACAGGGAAAAGTCCTTCACCGTTTCGATCAGGGTCTCCAGCAGCACCGAAACATCGTGCCCCTTCTCCCTCACCGCGTAAAATGCGTCCAGGGCGGATTCCAGCGATTTGTCTAGCACGGCGCCCAACAGGGTGAAAACCTCCCGGTTGTCGGTCAGTCCCAGGATGCGCCACACATCGTCGTCGGCAGGCGCGTTGCCGGCGAAGGAGATCACCTGGTCCAGGGCCGTCAGGGCGTCCCGGACGCCCCCCAAGGCGTTGCGGGCGATGGCCTCCAATGCCTTGGCGCTGATCTCGATGCCTTCCCGGCCGGTGACTCCGGTCAGAAACTCCGTCATCATCTTCACCGGGACGCGCAAGAAATCGTAGCGCTGGCAGCGCGAGAGGATGGTGTCGGGAATTTCGTGAGGTTTGGTGGTGGCCAGGATGAACTTGATATGGGGCGGGGGCTCCTCCAGGGTCTTCAGCAGCGCGTTGAAGGACTCCGTGGTGAGCATGTGCGCTTCGTCGATGATGTAGGTCTTGTAGGTGCATTTGACGGGGACATAGCTGGTGTTCTCGCGCAGCTCGCGGATGTTGTCGATGCCCCGGTTGGAGGCGGCGTCGATCTCGTAGACATCCGGCGAGGCGTTGTTGGCGATCTCGATGCAGTTGCCGCAGGCGTCGCAAGGCTCGCCATCGGCCGGGTTTTCACAGTTGAAAGCCTTGGTCAGGATGCGGGCCGTGCTGGTTTTTCCCACCCCGCGCGAGCCGGTGAACAGGAAGGCATGGGCGATGCGGCCGGTGCGCACCGCGTTCTTCAGCGCCTGCACCAAGGTGTCCTGACCGATCAGATGCTCGAAGCGGGAGGGGCGCAGCTTGCGGGCCAGGACGACGTAATCCATGCAGCGGAAACCATGCTTGGGGCGGCAGCCCCCGATTGGCCGGCGGAGACCCCCGGCCAGCGGGCGGCGGGCTGCCCAGTGAAAAAGGGAAAGCCGGATTTTCGCGGCACATCGTTGGAATCGTGGTGCTGCTTCCTTTCGGACCTGACACGGTTTGAAACCTTGAATTGCGCGAAAATCCGGCCCTTCGGATTCCCGGGACGGCGGGTGTCACCGGCCCGGGAGCGCTCCGTGCAAAAAAACCAGCGGACGAAATCACCGAATCTTATTCATCAATATCCCGTTCCGCCGGCAGGGGCAAGCCGGCGGCCCGGCATGCGCGTGGAACGGTTTGGAGGGAGGCCGCCGCACCGGCGGCAAGCCCTTGATCGGAGGCGAGGTTTTCTGTTTTATGGGAAAGGGACGGCCCTGACCGGGCCACTGGCATGAGGGTCAAGCGCTTCCGCCTCCTGAGGTGCGGGTAAAATTTTGCGGGAGAATCCCCATCCCCGGCTTTCCGTCCAGCGGCCTGTGCCGGCACGGGCCACAAGCCCTTCCACAGGGGCAGGACACGGCCCGTCAAAAAGAAGGTGATCGAAGGGGGCCGGCAGCCTGACGGTGAACGTTCCCCCTTTGATTTTCGCCCCGCCCTCTTCCCCCGCGCCTGGCGCCGGCCCGCTCCGCACCTCGATCCGCTCACAAATGTCATGCCCAATGCAAAGGTCTTGCGCATGGGTTATGTCACGTTTAAACTCATCTTCGACGTAAAGGCGCAGCCCATTCAACGGGCAGGCAACCGAACAGGCCAGACCATGACCGAAATGTTTCCCAACACCTTCACTCCCGACCCCCTGGTAAACGTGATCGCCCGCAAGCTGCGGGCCATCCGCGCCAAGGGGGCCATCCGCTCCATCGATATCGCCAGCATGCTCGAAATCCGGCCCGAAACCGTCTCGCGCTGGAACCACGGCAAGGCCTTCCCCCGCCGGCGCGCGCAGAAACAACTGCTCGAACTGGAATACGTGATCGACCAGCTCGCCGAATACATGCAACCCCTGGAAATCCGCCTCTGGATCTTCTCCCGCCAGAAAAAACTCGCCAAAAAAACCCCCGGCCTGATGATCCACCTGGGACGCACCGACAAGGTGCTCGACCTGATCGATCAGCTCCGGGCGGGGGGGAGAATTTATCCCGCTCAGGTTCCGGGGACTGGCGCCAGCATTCCCCACGGATAAACACCATTGGACGCGGAATTAACCGCCAACTCCTTTTCCACAGATTGCCCAGATTACGGAGATTTGAACCGCGAAAAGCGGGGATGTAATG
>JACZSY010000124.1 GCA_022573975.1 SAR324 cluster bacterium
CTGCTCCACACCCGAAACGATACCCTGTTGCTTTCCAGCGATGGCGGATGGATCGGGCAATCGGTCTCCCGCATCCAACCCAGGCTGGGGGCGGTGGCCAACCGGGGCGCGGACACGCAGAGCCGCTCTTTTGGCGAGGAAATCTTCCTCCAGGGAGGTCTGGAACACCTGGAGCGCACCGGATTTCTCTCCCGCAGCGAACAGGTGGCGGCCGAAGCCCTGCAGTTGCTGGATGCGCCCCCCTGCCCCACCGGCGCCACCGATCTGGTGTTGTTGCCCAATCAGATGGTCTTGCAGGTGCACGAGAGCATCGGGCACCCCCTGGAGATGGACCGCATCCTGGGCGATGAACGCAACTATGCGGGCACCAGCTTCGTCACTCCCGAGATGTTCGGGAGCTATCGCTACGGCTCGGCCCTGCTCAACATCACCTTCGATCCAGGCGTCCCCGGCGAGACGGCCAGCTACCGCTTCGACGATGACGGGAGCGAGGCCGGGAAGGAATTTCTGATCCGGGACGGTATATTGCTGCGCCCGCTGGGAGGGGCCATCTCCCAGGCCCGCAGCGGCCTGCCCGGCGTGGCCAACTCGCGCGCCGATGGTTGGAACCGCCCGCCCATCGACCGCATGGCCAACATCAACCTGGAGCCGGGCGGCGAGTCCCTGGAGCAGTTGATCGGCGCGGTGGAGCGGGGCGTGCTGATGGACACCAACCGCTCCTGGTCCATCGACGATTCGCGCAACAAGTTTCAGTTCGGCTGCGAGTTGGGGCGGCTGATCGAGGACGGGGAGGTGAAGGGCGTCGTGCGCGATCCCGGCTACCGGGGCATTTCCGCCACCTTCTGGCGCAGCCTCTCCGGGGTGGGAAATTCCGCTACCCTTGAAGTGCTCGGGCTGGGAAGCTGCGGCAAGGGGGAACCCAACCAGATCGTCTCCACCGGCCATGCCGCTCCGGCCTGCCGGTTCACCGATGTGGACCTGTTCGGGGAGTGAGCATGGAGCCCCACACGCTTTTCGACCGGATCGCCGGCATCGTTTCCGGCGCCCTTCAATCGGGCGAGAGGTTCACCTGTTACCTGACCGGGGAGGATTCGGACTTCGTCCGGCTCAACCACAACAAAGTGCGCCAGGCCGGCCACGTGGAGCAACGCTATCTCTCCATCGACCTGATCGAGGGAAGCCGCCATACGGTGGGCGCGCTGACTCTCAGCGGAGCGTTGGAACTGGACCGCGCGGAGGTGGAAGCTTTGATGGGCGACCTGCGCGCCCAACGCCCTTTCGTCAAGGACGATCCCTACCTGCACTACGCCGAGGAAGTAAGGAACAGCGAGGATATCCGCCCCTCCGCCCTCCCCCCGCCCGGAGAAGCCATCGCCGCGGTGACCCGGGCCGGTGAAGGGCTGGACCTGGTCGGCATCTGGGCCAGCGGCACCCTCTTCCGGGGCTTCGCCAATTCCTTCGGACAGCGAAATTGGTTTCAAACGGCCACCTTCAACTTCGACTGGAGTTGCTATCACCAAAAAGACAAAGCGGTGAAATGCGGCTATGCGGGCTTCGACTGGGACGAGGATATCCTCAACGCGCGCATGGAGCAGGCCCGGCGCGAGGTGGAGACCATGGCCCTGCCCCCCAAGACCGTGCCTCCCGGCAAGTACCGCGCCTACCTCGCGCCACAGGCCATGGCCGAACTGTTGGGGCTGCTGGGCTGGGGCGGGTTCGGACTGAAAAGCCACCGCACCGGAAACACGCCCCTGGTCAAGATGGTCAAGGAAGGCCAACGCTTCGATCCATCGGTGGAAATTACCGAGCACCACGCCAAGGGCATGTCGCCCGCCTTCACGGAGGAAGGATTCATCCTTCCCGAGCGGGTGGTGTTGATCGAGAAAGGCCAACTGCGGGGCGCGTTGACCGCCTCGCGCTCGGCCAAGGAATTCGGGGAGCCGGTCAACGCCGGGTCGGAATTTCCCCGTTCCCTCTTCATGGCCCCCGGCGATCTGCCGGAGAGCGAGGTGCTGGAACGCCTCGATACCGGCGTCTATATCAACAACCTGTGGTATTGCAACTATTCCGACCGCAACGAATGCCGCCTCACCGGCATGACCCGCTTCGCCTCGTTCTGGGTGGAAAACGGGAAAATCATGGCGCCCCTGGAGGTGATGCGCTTCGATGACAGCCTCTACCGGATGCTGGGCGAGGGGTTGATCGGTCTCACCGGCGCCCCGCAATTCATCTTCGATCCGGGTACCTATTTCGAGCGCTCCACGGGGGTGATGGAACTGCCCGGGCTGCTGGTGGAGGACTTTCAGTTCAAGCTGTAATCCCCTCCACCCTCCCCGATTCTCTTTTTTCCATCCTGGTTGGGCAGCTAAAAGATGGCCTTCTCCCGGCGGACCCCTTCAATAGGAGGAAAGAGGAGGGATGCCCCGGCGGTTCAACCGCCGGTCGGTTCCATCATCAACCCACTGTTTCCATGGGGGTTGCGGGGATGGGATTGTTCCCAATGGTGGAAATTTCACCGTTCTTTTTTGTAATAAAAATGAAATTTGGGCGAAATATGGGATATATCCCAATTCATTTACTATTTTTATTTTGGGTTGATTTCTGGCCGGAATTGTCATATTGAAGGGTCATGGAAAGCGTTGCGCAAATCCTTGCGGAGATCGAAACCTTCTGCTCGGCCCATGGCATGGCGGAGAGCACGTTTGGATTCCGGGCCGCCAACGACGGCAAATTCGTCAGCCGCCTCCGCAATGGCCGCCGGGTCACCACGGCGACCCTGGACAAGGTGAGGGGGTATATCACCGCGCATTCCGAAGGCATGGCGGACGGGCGGAAAACGGTTGCCGAAACCGCCGCCGCCACCGAGGCCGGCCGGCCGGCGGGCGCCGCGGTTCAAGCCGCCCCCCCAAAGCCAAAACCGGCTCCCAAATCCCAATCCCCCAAATCCCAGGCCGCTCCGGTCAACGGGCAGGCGGCGTTCCGCTTCTACGACAACCGCCAGAAATATTTGATGTTCGTGCATACGTGCAGCGAAAAGTGGGTGGTGGCCGACCGGGTGGGGATGGAGTTGGCGCATATCCAGCCCACACCGCCGGCCTTGCGGATTTTCGATGCGGGAATGGGCGACGGCACGGTGTTGACCCGCACGCTGCGACAGATGCACAGGCGTTTTCCCACCGTTCCCTTTTACGTGGTGGGCAAGGAGATCAGCCTGGAGGACGTCCGCCTGACTTTGGAAAAGATGCCGGACCGTTTTTATGAGCATCCGGCCACGGTGCTGGTGGTGACCAATCTCTATTACTCCGAGGCGCCTTCGCTGATGCCGAGAAACATATCGGCCGCGGCCAGCCTCAACTGGCGGGAGGTGGCTCTGTCGGGCACCACATCCTACGAGTTCGAGAAACAGATCACCGATCTGCAGGATATGCTCAATGAGGGATGGACGGTGCACTCCAGCGAGAAAACCGGGAACCCCCTCTACGACCGGCCTTCGGTGCTGATCCTCTACCGGGAGGATCACCGGATTTTGCTGGATCAGCTCATTCCCCGGCCGGGCCAGGCCAAGGGGGAATACGATTTGATCATGGCCTCCCAACCTTTCCGGTCGCGCATGCCCGTGAAGTTCAAGGTTGGAAAGGTGCTCAAGCCCCTGGCCGAAGCGTTGGCGCCGGGGGGGCGGATGCTGACCGTCTATTCCCACGGCCGGGATCCCGGCATGGAGATCATCCACCAAATCTGGCCGGATGAGAATCCATTCATCCATGACCGGTATCAAATCCTGCATGAAATGAAACAGGAACTGGGACGGCGGCAAAGGGATTTGACCTTCAAGGCCTATGCGGACAAACGCTCCATTTTCAAATACCTGATGCACACCCTTCCCTCGGAAATCGGGGTGAGCATCGGCACCTCGACCCTGTTGGCCGCGTGGAACGCCGCCACCTACGTGGCCCAGATCGAGGACGGCCGGTTGGAAGCGGTGATGGCCGATTCGGCTTATTTGCAGGCCACCCGGGAGGTGCTCAAGAAAAACGGGGGACTTTGGTTTTTCGACGAATCCTTCGTCGTCACGCGGCGGCGCGCATGACCCTTTCAGCAACCTGGAATCTGGGCATCTCCGGCGGGGAGACGACGGCGATAATCGGTCTTATGCGGAACAGACAATGCGACCCAGCGATTTGATGGAAACTCCCGGCACATCCAAGGCGGCTCCGGAATCCCTGCGGGAGAAACTCGCCAGAATGGTGCGGGACTGGTCCATGGAATGCACCCTGCCAAAACCCGCGGATTTTGCCGCGCTGCGGGAACATGCCCCCCCGAATTCACGGATTTATCTCAGCGCGCTACCCGACGTGCCGCCGGCGCAATTGGTGGAGATCGCCCGCCAAACCAAGGCGGCCGGCTTCGATCCGGTGCCGCATCTGGCCGTCAGAAATTTTCGCGGAGGCGGCGAGGTCAGGGAGATATTGCACAGCTTCCGCGAAGAGGCGGGCGTGGAGCGGGTGTTGGTGATCGCCGGGGACCGCAGCAAGCCCCTGGGGCCTTTCGCCAGCAGCCTGCAACTGATCGAATCGGGGCTGTTGCAGGAGGCCGGGATCGCGTCGTTGGACATCGCCGGATATCCCGATGGACACCCGAAAATCGCCCACCAGGATTTGATGAAGGCCCTTCATACCAAAATCCACGTGGCCCGGGCCAACCAACTGGAGGTGCGGGTGGTGACCCAGTTTTGTTTCGATGTCAAAACGCTGATGAGTTGGCTGATGAAAATCCGCTTCGATTTTCCGGATCTGCCGATTTCCATCGGGTTCGCCGGACCGGCCACCCTCGCGACATTGTTCAAATTCGCCTTGCATTGCGGCGTCCGGGCAACGGCCCGCGGTCTGGGGCGGGGCCTCAGCCTGATCGGAAATTTGAACAGCGGAGCGACTCCCCTGCGCATGATCACCACGCTGGCCAATGGCTGGCCGGCGCTGGAACCCTACCCGTTCAAGCTGCATTTTTATTCCTTCGGAGGCATTTCCAAAACCGCCTCCTGGGCGCGCTCCCTGTCCCGGGGAGAAATCGAGTTGGAAAAAATGGCGGATTGACCCCCCCGCACCGTGATTCGCTGCTCCAGACCCATTCAATCGGGCTTGGAAATTTCGGCCAACCCGGCCGCTCCGGCGATCAAGGTGGATACCGGCGCCGTTGGAAAAACCGTCTTCAGCAACTCCGCGTAATGGCCCAAGGCACTGCTGGCGGCGTTTTCCATGGCGTCCGCCGGCCGGTGACCGGGAATCGGCAGGCCCGCCATGCGCTCCTGTTGGAGCCGCTCGGAGTCCAGCTCCAGTCCCTTGATTTTTTCACGCAAGCCGCCGCTGCTCCCATCGGCCAAGGGGTCCCTCTTCAACCACCGCCGCACCTCCCGCAGCGGGCGCACCACTTTCGCCTGCCAGTCCCCCACCGCCGCCTGGACCTGTGCCACACCCTGGGGCGTCATCTCTCTTCCTTCGCAGGCCTGCCAGAGAATAAACAGCACCTGGTTGACGTCGGCTCCGCATTCGTCTTGCAGGCGGATACAGGCCTCCGCCACGCCGGGGCGGTCATAAACGGCCAGCGAGAAATTCCAGAACGGGTGGTCCATGGCGATCGTCGTTGCCCCCCTGGGGCAATAATAGCGGCCCCCCTGGGGCAATAATAGCGGCCCCCTTGGGGCAATAAGAGCGTCCCCCTGGCGATGGTTCCGCCCCCGCCGGGCCGGGCGCGGTGGGAAACCGGGGCGGCCCGGGGCCGTTTTATTCCGCGCGGGGACGCACGATGGCGGCGATCACCAGCGCGGCGGCCAGCCAGCCGGTGATCAGGTAGAGGCCCACATAGAGAAAATAATCCCACGGCAGGCGGTACCAGGCCGGATCGGTGAAGCGGAAGGCGACAATCCCGAAGGCCGCCACCGCGAAGACGAACCCCGCCCGCCGGCCATAGCTCTCCAGCACCGGAAGGGCAAACACCAGCAGCAGCGAAGCCATCAGCGTGGTGAGCACGAAGTGAACGAAACTGACGATCCAGGTCACGGGAGCCAGGGGATTTCCTCCATTGGGGGCGAAATGGATCATGGCGATGGTGCCCTTCACCTGCTTCACCAGCGTATCGTGGGGGTCCTCCTCCCGATCGACGCCTCCCTTGCCATCCTTGCCGTCCTTTCCATCGGCCCGCCGGAGATGATCCTCTTCCGAATCGTGGGGAATGAAATAAGTCCCCGCCTTGGGCAGGTGGGAACGCAGCGCCTCAGCCAGGGCGGGTTGGCGCGGTGAATCCAGAAAAGCGGTGTTGGGGGGCAGGATCAGGTCCCAATAGGAATAGCCCCAGCCCATCAACACCAGCGCGCCAAGCAAAGTTCCACCAATCACACGTAAAATCATCAGCCTCCTCACCATTGTCTTGGGGTTTGCGAGAGGTTCGTCGATAAGGTTCAACCCCGCCCTCTCCCGCAATGTCAACCATTCCCGGGAGCGGAGGCGATTTAAAATGCCATTGCCTGCGATAGTATGGTTTTAAAAGCCATGGTCCGGTTTCAAATTCCCGCGCCAGAAAATTCCGCCTCCCGGTCACCGGCGAAACCGCCGTTACCTTCTTCGGCGGCCGCCCCCCCTCAGCGCCCTGACGACCCAGATCGTGTCGTTGTTGGTCAGCCGCGCGCCCCGGGCGGAGAGCAGTTCCCCGATTTGCGGGTCGTATAACAGCTTGGACAACATCAGCGCCGTTACGCCCTCCCGCGTGCGGGTATGGACCTTGGCCCTCCATTTCAGCAGCACCCTGACGTTCTCCTCGCGCCCGCGTCTTACGGCCTGGTAGAGGGCGGTTTCGCCTTTTTTGTTCCTGGCGTTGACCTTGGCTCCATTTTTCAGCAGCAGGCCGAGGATTTCGCCGCGGGAGTAAGTAGCGGCGAACATCAGCGGCGTCCCCCCCTCCTTGGTTCTCCGGTTGACCCGTGCGCCTTTGCGGAGCAACAGCGCCACCACCTTTGGGTTCGCTGTCTTTTTATTCACCGCGAAAAACAAAGCGGTATCCCCGTGACCCTCCCTGAGCCCGATGCGGGCGTTTCGGCGGAGGAGCAATTCCACAGCCTCCAGGCTGCCGCTGGAGGCGGCCTGCATCAGGGGGGTTACGCCGTGCTTGCTTCGCGAATTGACCCTGGCCCCCCTTGCCAGCAGAATCCGCGCCACCTTTGGATGTGTGTCATTGATGGCCTTATGCAACGCGGTGTATCCCCCCCAATCCTTCCCGTTGATGGTCGCGCCTTGGCCGGCCAGCAGGGTCACGATTTCCGCATTCCCGCTATCGGCCGCTTTCATGAGCAGGGTAACCCTACGGTGGTCCCGTGAATTCGGATTCATGCCTTTTTTCAGCAGCAGCGCCACTATCTTTGGGTCTCCCTTGCGGATGGCCAAATCAAATATTTTGTTCGTATCCCCCCCAATTTGGGCTCCTTTCAACAGCAATATTTGCAATACAGTTGAATTTTGGTTTCTCCTGGCATTGGAGAGCGCCGATCTTCCGTACTGGTCCTTGTGGTTGGGGTCGGCTCCCTTCTCAAGTAAAATCCGGATTGAGCTTGGCGTTCCCCTTACCGCGTGTGCAATCAGCGCCGTAGTTCCCTGTCTGTTTTTATGAGTGACATCCGCCCCGTTTTTGACGAGGAAGACGACGATATCCGCATGACCTCCGCCGGCCGCCAGTATGAGCGCGGTGGAGTAATTTCGCGTGGTGGTATTGGGTTTCGCCCCGCCGCGGATCAAGGCCCGGACGATCCGGTCATGGCCCCGCTCCGCCGCCCAGTGCAAGGCGGTCTCAAATCCGCGGCCTGGGCTAAGGTCCGGCTTGGCTCCCCTCTCGATCAGCAACTCCACCATTTCGGCCTGCCCGATCTTGGCCGCCGCGTAGATCGCCGTGGGCTTTTTGCGGGTGGTTGCATTGGGGTCCATGCCCGCATCCAGATACAATCGCACCCCTTTGAGGTTCCTGTTTCTCACCCGGCGCATGAAACTAAAATATTCGAACCGAAAACCCCGCCTTTTCAATTCCGCCCGGGCACGTCTCTCGATCCGTTCCCGACTTCTGCGCCGGTTTTCCGTTTGAATCAGTTCCGCTGCCTTGCCATGGTTGTTTTCCCTGGCCAGCATCAGAGCGGTTTTTCCCGCACGGTCCTTCATTTCTCCCGAGGCGCCGTGTTTGATCAGGAGGGTGACGATCGTTGCATCCCCTTTCACCGCCGCGCGCATCAAGGCGGTCTTCCCGTTCTTGTCCTGAAGGGCCGAATCGGCGCCTTTTTCAATCAGCATTTCCACCGATCCGGCCTGGCCCTGTTCCACCGCCCACATCAAGGCGGTAAGGCCTTTGTCATCCTCGGCGTCGAGGTTGGCCCCCGCGGAGTCCAGCACATCGAGTCCTGGCACGTTGCCTTCGCGGGCGGCCAACATCAGGGCCGTGCCGCCTCCGGGGCCGGCCGCATTGACTTCCGCGCCTTTGTTGAGCGTTTTTTTCAGCCGCCAGAGATGCTGGGGCCGCCCGGCCTCCACCATCAGGGGCGTCATCCCCTCCCCGTTACGGGCATTGACATCGATCCCCAGTAACCACTCGGACGGATTCGGCGACGCCAGCCGGTAGGAGGCCTCGTAATATGCGGCCCGCCCGGTTTGAGCGACCCATTGGCGGAAGTAGATTCCCCCCAGGATCAAGGCCACGCTCCCCCATACCGCCACCAGCCGCAGGACTTTGCCGCGCCGGGATATGCGCCGTGCCCGTTTTTGCTCCGCCTTTTTGTGCTTGGCCCGCACCTCCCGGTCGATTTTCTCCACTTCCTTGTCGGAAACAATGTCGGTCATCTCCTGCATCGCCGCTATGTTGATGGCCGCATCGCTGGCGCGCTTCTTCTCCCTTTTGATCGCTTTTTCCCGCTTGAACACCTGGGAACGGATTTCCGCCTGGATCTTATCTTCCAGTTGCGCCTCCGACAAAGGCGTTTTCCGCAGCCATCCAAACATGACGTTTGATCCCCGGCAGTTTTTTGCGCAATCCGGCTCGGGAGACCCGGCCGGACGATTTATTTTTCTTGCCGCAGGATAGCCAATTTGGCCGCGGAATTGAAGAAAAGCGGAGCAGACCCAGCCAGAAAAATTGGAGGGGGGAGGTTTCTTGCTACTCGTGAATCAACGGCGTCTTGCCGATGGGATAGACGTTGAAACCGATCCGGTGCAGCTCGGCGGAATCCAGCCAGTTGCGCCCGTCGAAAACCGAGGCCGGTTTTTCCATGGATTGATGAATGCGCCGGTAGTCCAGCTTGCGGTACTCCTCCCAGTGGGTGATCAGCACCACCGCATGGGCCCCCTGGGCCGCCCGGTAGGGATCGTGCTCGAAGGCGATGTTCCCCTCCAGGCCGCGCAGGTCATGGCGGGCGTTGTCCAGCGCCTGGGGGTCGTGGATGGCCAGATGCGCCTGCTCCTCCAGCAGCTTTTTGCAGACATGACGGGCCGGAGCGTCGCGGGTGTCGTTGGTGCCCGGCTTGAAGGCGAAGCCGAAGATCGCCAGTTTTTTTCCGGCGACGGTGTTGAACTGGCGTTCCACGATGTTCCGGGCGAAGCGGTTGATCTGGTGGTCGTTCATCTCCACCACGCTCCGCCAGTATGCCGCGGCTTCGGGCAATCCCTGCTGTTGGCAGAGATAGCTCAGGCTGAGGATGTCCTTGCGAAAGCACGAACCGCCGAATCCCACGCCGGACTCCAGGAAAGCCAGGCCGATGCGCCTGTCCGTGCCCACCGCCCGGCTGATTTCCGTGATGTCGGCTTGGGTCGCCTCGCACAGGGCGGAAACGGCGTTGATGGAGGATATGCGCTGCGCCAGAAAAGCATTGGCCACCAGCTTGGACAGTTCACTGCTCCAGACGCTGGACAGCACAATGCGTTCCGGGGGCACCCAGTTGCGGTACACGCCCGCCAGGGCCTGGGCCGCCGCCCGTCCCGCGTCGTCGTCCTCGCAGCCGATCAGCACCCGGTCCGGTGATTCCAGGTCGCGGATGGCCGTGCCCTCGGCCAGGAACTCAGGATTGGACAGCACGGGAAAATGACGCCCCCCGCTCTCGAGATGAAGGATGCGGGAAATGGCTTCGGCGGTGCGCACCGGCACGGTGCTCTTCTCCACGACGATGGCGCCGTCCTTTAAATGGGGCTGGATGAAGCGGGCCGCCTGCTCCCAATATCGCAGGTCGGGAGCCATGCCCGCGCCTTCTCCAAATTCCTTGGTGGGCGTGTTCACCGAGACGAATACGATGTCCGCCTCGGCGATGGGA
Organism: SAR324 cluster bacterium; assembly: GCA_022573975.1. Lineage (GTDB taxonomy): Bacteria > SAR324 > SAR324 > SAR324 > JACQKK01 > JACZSY01. The sequence goes on from JACZSY010000124.1 coordinate 10,325, forward strand.
GCAGGAGCCGACACCTCGAAAAACAGGTTGCGTCCCCGGCAGCGTTCCACCACGGCCTCCAGCCCCGGCTCGAAAATAGGAAGCCGCCCGGAATTCCACTGGGCGATCCGCTCCGGATTGCTGTCCAACACCACCACCCTCACCCCGGGGCAATGGTCCGCGATGACGGCCATGGTGGGGCCGCCAACATATCCCGCTCCGATGCAAACGATGGTGTTGACTTTAGGGATCGCGTTCATTTGAAGGTTTTCACATCTGTGCGAATTCAGGAACCCGCCGATGGGGAAATTGACCTGCTGCTTTTCGCCATTCGGCGCCGGTCAGACGGGAATGTGTTCCTGGTACCAGGCAACCGCTTTTTTCACGCCCTCGCTCAAGGGCACCTTGGGGGCGAAGTTCAGCCTGTCGCGAGCCTTGCTGGTGTCCGCGATATATTTCACCACCTCGCCGGTGCGGGTGTTTTCGATGCGGATGGGTTGGTTCACCTCCAGCCTCTGCTGAATCCGCTCGGCCACCTCCACCAGCGTGGCCCCCTCGCCATAAGCGATGTTGTACACCTCGTTTTTGGCGCCCTGGAACCGCTCCATGCTCAGCATCACGCCATCCACCGCATCGTCGATGTAGGTGAAATCCAGCAGCTTGTCCTCGCCAAAGACGGTCAGATCCTTCCCGGCGCGGGTGCGGCGGATGAACACGGGCACCAACCGGTCGCTGGTGTCGTACATGCCGTACACATTGGAAAAGCGGAAAATGATGAAATCCATCCCGTAGCACTGCTGATAGGATCGCACCAGGGCCTCTCCGCCCAGTTTGGAAGCCGAATAGGGACTTTCGCACAATTCCAGCCGCACGGTGTTTTCGGCATGGGTCACCACTTCCGAATTTCCGTAAACCTCCCGGCTGGAGGCGAACATAAAACGGGGAATCCCGCTGCGGCGGCAAAACTCCAGCGTGTTGAAAATGGTGAGAAAATTGTCCCGGGCCTTGTCCGGTTCTTCCACCAGTTCATACACCCTGGCATTGGCGGCCAGATGGATGACCAGGTCCAGGTCCCGGGGCAGGCGCTCGAAAGTCTCCTCATGGCGGAGGTCGGCCACCTGGGTGATGTTGTTTACATCGGCGTTCCACGGGTTGGGCTCCCGGTCCACCCCCACCACCTCAACCCCGGTCTCGGCCATCAACCTTTCGCAGAGGCGCGTGCCGATGGTGCCGCTGCTTCCGGTGACCAGAACCTTATCGATGCTCATTTTCGCTCATATAAATTTGCTTTCCCGTCAAGATGAAAGGTTTGCCGCCAATGGATGGCGGTTCCGCCGGCCGGGTCGGGATTTCCGCCAGGGCACTTGTCCGATTGGCTTGGCCGGCAGGCCATGATTTCAGGCCCAAACCCTACAAATATAGCGCAATGCCGAAAAGGGCGCCACTTGGACTTCGTGCCGGTAGTGGGTCAGTTTGAATCCCGTCGTACTGAGCGAAGCGAAGTACCTTCTTCCAAAACACCCCAAATCATAAAAAAACAAGAAGATGCTTCGCTTCG
>JACZSY010000002.1 GCA_022573975.1 SAR324 cluster bacterium
ATTTTTTTGGAAAAAATGGATTAAAACTTTCAATAAGATATTGGAATGATAGGTTTAAATACTTGTTTTTCCTATGAGAAAGTTTGTTGAAACTTTTCAAAGTTTCCCCCCGGAGGGCCGCCGGAGGCGCCCCTCTCCCGCTTTTATCGAGTTGATCACAGGCCTTCCAAATGAGGACAACAAGGTATATCGGCGTTGATCGGCGGTTCCTTTTTCGCAGGTGCCTGTGATCAGACGCCGCGCACCGGATCGAACAGCGCATCCAGCGCCTTCGTGGCGAACACGGCGGACAGCTCGGGAATTTCGGCCAGCGGTCTGTCCGCGGATTCCATGGGGATGGTGAGGAGGGGGATCGCCGCGGAAGATTGTGCTCAAACCTCGAAGAACACCGTTTCCTGCTCGCCCTTGAGCACGATGTTCCAGGTATACGCGCCCGGCCGGCCGTCCACCGGCTGGGCCAGCAGGGTATTCCTGCGGCCGGGGCCGTCGATCAGGTTCAGGACCGGATCGCCGCCGGTGGCCGGATCGTCCGCGAAATAGATGCGCGTCGCCATCCGCCGCAACACCCCCCGGGCGAAGAGGGAGATGTTGATGTGCGGGGCCTGTTGGCCCGGTTCCAGCCAGTCCACCGGGCCGGGCTTGATGGTCTTGATCTCGAACCCGCCGTCGCCATTGACGAACACCCGCCCGAAGCCGGTGAAGCCCGGCGTGGTCTGGCGGTCCTGCTGGTCCTCGGGATGGTCGTACTTGCCACGGCTGTTGGCCTGCCAGATTTCGATCATCGCGTCGTTGACCCTGGCGCCGGTTCCATCCAGCACCGCGCCGGTGATGGTGATCTTTTCACCGGGGATATCTTCCGAGGAAAGCACGGCAATCGGTTTGAGGCCAAAATGGAAGAAGGGGCCCACCGTCTGCGATGAAGTGAGGATTTTTTTCATCTCAGCCAACCATCGGCGTCTGATCACGGCCCCGCAGCACGATATCGAACCGGTAGGCCAGCGCGTGACCGGGCACGGTGTTTTCCAGGTCGAACGCGCAGACCAGCCCTTCGCGCGCCTTTGCATCGGGGACGCTGAGATAGATGGGGTCCAACTCCAGCAGCGGATCGCCGGGAAAATACATCTGGGTGATCAAGCGGGTGACGAAGGCGTTGCCGAAGAGTGAAAAATGGATGTGTTTGGGCCGCCAGGCGTTGTGATGATTGCCCCAGGGATACGCACCGGGCTCGATGGTGATGAAGCGGTAGTTGCCCTCGCCGTCCGTGACGCAACGTCCCGCCCCGGTGAAATTGGGGTCCAGGGGCGCGTCGTGCTGATCGATCTCATGGATATAACGCCCGGCGGCGTTGCACTGCCAAATTTCGATCAGCGCGTCGGGCACCGGCCGGCCGTTCTCGTCGGTCACTTTTCCAGCGACGATGATGCGCTGGCCGATAGGCTCCCCGTCGTGCTGCCGGGTCAGGTCGTGGTCGTTGGGCCCGATGGAATCCTGGCCATAGAGCGGCCCCGTGATCTCCGACAGGCTGTGGGGCAGCAGCACCAGCGGTTTGCCCGGCGAGCGCTCGGCGGTGGACCCATACCCCGGATGATTGAGCGGCGGCTGGGTTTCGCTGGCTTCGCGATTGTAGGCGGTGGGTTTCGTCATTTCCTGTGCTCCAAAATGTATAATAATGCCGCCCCCCAACCTCGGCCGCTCATGGGTCGGGGCCCTGCCTCCGCTGCTCCCTGGAAACGCCAGCATCGTATCATTTAAGCCCTTGGCCACCAAATGGAATTCCCCCCCAGGAAAGAATAATCGGAGCGCCAGGGGATCGTTCCCGCGCTAGTTTTTTTCGTCGCTGAACCCGGCCTCCCAATGGCTGCCGTCGCAGAAGGGCTTGTTGGCCGAGGCGCCGCAACGGCACAGCGCGAACCGGCGGCGATCCGCGTCCTTGCTCCACTGGCCGCCTTCCAGGGAAACTTCTCCGGTCACGAAATAGGGGCCGTTTTTGCTGACCGTGATGCCGGGCTCGGGCGCTTCATCGTCCTGTGGCAGGCTTTGGAAGGTATAGGAAAGCGCGCCGGAAGGGCATTGACGCACCAATTCGGCGATGGCCCCGGCCGTGTCCCCGTCCGGATCGATCCACGGTTCTTCCCCCAGCTTGAAGACCGACTTCAAGCGATCTGTGCAAATTGCCGCATGGGAGCAGAGGAACCGGTTGTCGTGAATCGAAATTTCTTTTCCCGCATAGGTGTCCCAAACGTCCTTCGATCGCTCCGCGCTGTTCTGGTCCGAAAAACCGATCTTGCGGTGGCTGCCGTCGCAGAAGGGCTTGTTGGCCGAGGCGCCACAGCGGCAGAGCGTGAAGGACTCCTTGCTTTCCAGGGGGTCTCCCCTGGAATTGGTCAGCCGTTTCAACTGCTTGACCACCAGCGGGCCATTGGGCAAGAGGCGGATGGAGGGAAGGATTGGGGTGGAATCGTTGGACATCGGTTCTCCTCGGGATGACGGTTTATGCACAGCATTTCATCTGGAAAGCGTCCCCTTTTCCGGTTATTCGATCACCCCCCGTTCCCGCAAACTGGAGATTGCCGCGGCATCCAGGCCCAGCAGGCGTTGCAGCACGGCCTCCGTGTCCACACCGAGGCAGGGGGCGGCCTTGAGGGTGTTTTTTTCGGAACTGCGTTCTGTACTGCCTTCGGCACCATGTTCGGCACCGTGTCCGGCGCTGTTCTGCGCGCCGTTTCCCGGCCGGAGCATTTTCCAGGGCATCCCCATCAGGGGACGGGGGCCCACTTCCGCGTGCGGGGCATGGGTGAAGGCCTCCCTGGCCAACAGGTGGGGGTCCTCGGCCAGGTCCTTGGAGCTGAGCGAGGGCATGGCGGGAACGCCCACCGCCTGAAGGCGGCGAACCGCCTCCCATCGTTCCAGGCCCGCGCACCAGTCGCCGACGATGCGGTCCAAGGCGTCCTCGTTGGCCTTGCGGGAGGGGGCATCGGAGAAGCGGGGGTCTGCGGCCAGCGCGGGCCGGCCGATGGCCCCGCAAAGGGCTTGCCATTGCGCTCCGGTTTCCGCCGCCAGGGCCACCCAGGCATCTTCTCCGGCGCAGGCGTATACGTTGTGCGGGGCCAAGTGGGGATGGCGGTTGCCCATGGGTTGAAAGGGGGCGTTTCCCATCGCATGATTGATCCACCCCTCGAAGGCGGTGCAGAGCATGGCTTCCCACATGGAAATGTCGATCACCTGGCCTTTGAGGCCGCCGCTTTTCGACGCGCCGCCTTTGAGACCATCCTTTCCGTTTGTGTCTCCCCCGGTTTTACCGGCCAACAGGGCCGCCGCGATGGCCACGGCGGCGTAGACGGCGGCGTTGGGGTCGCCATAGGCGATGCCCACGTCCCGGGGCTCCCCGTCCCCATAGCCCGTCTGGGCCGACAAGCCGGCCAGCGGCGAGATCAACGGGCCGTACCCCAGATAGGCCCGGGCAGGGCCGGTCTGGCCGCAGGCGGATATCATCACCACCGTCAGCTCCGGGTTTTCCGCCTGCAGGGCCTCGGGGGAAAGCCCCAGTTTTTCCAGCACGCCATGGCCGAAGTTGCTGATCACCACGTCGCTCCTGGCGGCCAGGGCCAGGGCCGTCTCCTTTCCTTCCGGGTGGGAGAGGTTCAGGGCGATGCTCTCCTTGCCCTGGTTGATCTGGTTGAAAAACCCGTTTCGGTTCAGCGTGGGTTCCATGCCCGAGGCGAAGGTGTGGGTGCGCCGGGTCAGGTCCACCCGCCGGGAGTTTTCCACCTTGATCACCTCGGCCCCCAACGCCGCCAGCATCCAGGTGCATTGCGGCCCCGCCCAGACCCAGGAGAGGTCCAGCACCCGGATTCCGCTCAGCGGCCCGGCGGGGCGGCCATTGGAAGGCGCTCCCACCGGCTGTATCGAATGCACCGGCTCCCCAACCGTGGGGCGGGAGGCTCTCTCCCGGGGCGCGAAGAGGGTTTCCCCTTCCCCGTTGGCTTCCCCCAACCGCGGCGCGCTTCGGCTGGAATCCCACATGGGGTATTTGAGGTGAAACGGCGCGCCGGGAACCTTGAGGGCGTTCAGGGCGGAGCCCGTTTCCCGCGAACCCGGATGCTCCTGGTTCACGAAAAATTCGCGGGCCTGCAAATGCTCCGAGCGCTCCAGTCCCGGGTAGTCGTACACCGGCGCCGCGCCCACCCGCACCTTCTGGCAGGCATGGAACAAGGCCTCGGCCTCCCACTGGGCCGTCCATTCGCTCAACCGCGCCTTGATTTCCGGGGAATTGCGCTCCCGCCCCTCCCGGCCCGCCATGCGGGGCTCCCTGCTCCAGGCCGGGTTGCCCATCAACTCCAGCAGCCGCGCATACTGATCCTCCTCGGGGCAAATCAGGAAGATATGGCCGTCCCGGCAGGGGAAGAAGGACATGGGCTCGTAGGGCGGGGGCGTGAGGCGCGAATCGATCCGCCCGGCATAGGGGTAACAGGCGAAATGGCGGCCCAGCAAAAAAGCCACCACCTGTTGCGTGGACAGGTCGATATGTTCGCCCTTTGCCCCCGCCCCATGGAGGGAAGCCAGGGCCACGGCGGCGCCGTGCAGGCCAGCCTGGATCAGGGCGTGGCTGCCGAACGGCTTGATGGGCGGGAGTTCCCGGGGCGCGGATTTTCCCGGACAGAGAAAGCCCCAACCGCCGCCGTGGGTCAGGGTCAGGTCGTTGGCCGCGAAATCCCGGTAAGGGCCGCTCAGCCCGAAGGGCGTGATGGAGAGCATCACCAACGCGGGATTGCCGGAGGTCAGGGTCTCATGATCCGCGCCCAGGGCGGTCCGTTGGGATGGCGGCAGTCCGTTGATGACCAGGTCCGCCCGCCCGGCCAGTTCCCTCAACCGCTGCCGGCCGCCGGGGCCGGTCAACTCCAGGGTGAGGCTGCGCTTGCCGGCATTGAGATAGAGGAAGGTGCCACCGTCTCCGGACGGCGGCGGCTCCTCCGTGGACGGCGGCGGCTCCTCCATGGGAGGCTCAGGCCCGTCCCCGGCGTCCTCCCGCCCGGCGGGGAAGGGGCCCATCCGCCGCGCCGGGTCGCCCTCGGGCGGCTCGATCTTGACCACCTGGGCGCCCAGGGCGGAGAAAATCTTCCCGGCCATGGGGGCGGCGATGCCTCCACCCAGTTCGATGACCCGTATGTTGGACAAATCGCGCGTTGACACGCCTGCTCTCCTCAAAGCTGCTTTCCGCCGGCCATTCCCGCGCCTGGAAAGGGCATTTGCCGGTTCCCGCAGCCGCTTTCCTTCCGGCGGGGAAGCGGCCATGGACGTTGCGAACCTTTTATAATGCCGATTTATTTCTCCGCGAACAACCGGCCCCGCCAACTCAATATTGATTCCTATTGCATCCCGCCGGGTTGAGCGCAACGAGGGACTTTCTTTCAAATCGACCAAAATAGAATGTCCCCGCCGCAAGCGATGGGGAATGAACCGGTATGAAACGATTCAAAGCAGGTGTATTGGCAGCGTTGACCCCGATTGGTATACCGGGGAAGGTTTGCTGGCTCTTTCTTACCCCAATCCTGGAGCTCGATGGCTTTCCCCCTCCGGCGTTTCGCCTTCATTTTTTCCATAATGCTGCTGCTGGCTCTTGGCCCAGGGCCGCCCAGCGCTTTTCCTCAAGGGGCCGAAAGCGCGGAAAGCTGGTTCAAGCGCGGATTCGCCCAGCAGCGAAAACTCCAGACCCTCGAAGCGCTGGCGTCCTATCGCAAGGCGCTGGCCATCGATCCCGCCTACGGGCAGGCCCATTATGAAATCGGATGGAGCTACTGGTCCCTGGGCCGGTGGAGCGACGTGGTGCGGCATTTTGAACTGGCGCGAAAATACAAGGCCGCGGCTCCCGATCTGCCCAGGTATCTGACCGCCGCCCGGGAAAGGGTAAAGGAGGGAGGCCGAAAAGCCGTGCGCGTTCCCATCGGGATCAAGGCTTCCGGCGGAGGCCAGGGCCTGGTGTTGGTGGCCCGCTTCCAAAACTACAACGGAAAGCCGAAACATCCCGCCGACCGCTGGGAACGATTCGTCCACTCCCCCAAATCGGTGCAGATTTCCCCCGATGGGGCCCGGGTGTTCGTGCAGATGCTGGAGGGTGGAAACACGGTCATCTTCGATGGGAAAAAGCTGCTCCGGCTCAAGGTTGTCTCTCATCGCTTCGGCGGGAAACAGGCCGGCCTTTTCAACCGGGCCGAAACCAGGGCCTACGCCCGGCGGTTCAAGGCCGCCGGCGGGCCAAGGGCCTTCAACCGGTATCTGGGCAAACCGGTCGAAGGGGCGTTCAGCCACGGGGGCCGCTTCCTTTGGGTCACCCATTACCGCCGCAGCTTCGACCGCAATGGGGTGATGCCCTCCTCGGTGGCCATCATCGACACCAAAACCGAAGCCATCGTGCGGGTGATGCACACGGGGCCGATCCCCAAGTTCCTGGCAGCCTCGCCCGATGGCCGGCTGATGGCGGTGGTGCATTGGGGCGGCAACACGGTGGGGCTGATCGATGTGTCCTCCCCACGGCCCGAAGGATTCCGGCACGCCGGTGAAATCGTGGTGGGACGGCGCCCGCGCCTCGATTACGACGAGCAAGTCAACCGGGATCACGTTTGCGGGTTCTGTCTGCGCGGCGCGGTGTTTACCCGGGACAGCCGGCATCTGCTGGTGGCGCGCATGGGCGGCGGGGGCATCGCCGTGCTGGATGTAAAAGCCAAACGCCATCTGGGCACCGTGTTCGGGATGAAACCCACCCCCAGGCACCTGATCTTGGGCCCGAAGGATGAACGGGTCTATCTTTCCTCCAACCGGGCCGGATATGTCTCCGCCTATCGCATCGCGGACCTGCTCTCGGCGGCCAAAAGGAAAAAGAGAAGGCTGCGGCCCTTGCTGGAAAAACGCGTCGGGCCAAGCATCCGCACCATCGCTATTTCTCCGGACGGGGAAACCCTCTACGCCACCAGTTTCCGGGGCAGCAAGGTCATCGCCTTGCGGGCGAAATCGCTGGAAAAGCTGTTCGAAATCCCAGCGGATTCCTACCCGGTGGGCATCGCCGTCTCTCCGGACGGAAACCACCTTTGGGTCACCTCCCAGGGGTACCGCCTCCGGGGGGGCAACTCGGTGATGGTGTACAAGGTGCTAAACAAGGACTGAGGGGTTGACTGGGGATAGGCACCCTGCTTTTCAGGGCGCATGGGTGCGATGCCCTGGTTTCAATCATATCCGAACAACCAGCGGGTCGTGCCGGTGTGGATGTTCTTCACCGAATGCACCGCATCGCGGGGGATGAACAACTCGTCGCCCATTTCCAGCCGGATGGTCTTTTTTTCCACTGCGTTGATTTCCACCGTGTCGATTTCCACCGTGCCGATTTCCACCGTGCCGATTTCCACCGTGTCGATTTCCACCGCGTTGATTTCCACCGTGCAGAGCAACGCCCCTTCCACCACGGTCACCAACTCGTTGGTGGCGTGGACGAAGCCGTTCCATTCGCGGCCCGGCGGGTCCACGAACAGGCGGCAATCGTACCCGCGTCCGGCCCACTCCCGGCCCACCGCGCCCTGGTCCACCGGCGCGGGAAATTTTCCCTTGACCACCAGATCCATTTGGCCGTTCTCTTTCAGGTTGGGTGTTGCCGGGGTGGGCGCCGCGCGCCGAACCCTCGCGCCCTATGGACCGCCGTGCGCCATGGCCATCCCCACCAGCGCCGCGAAGGAGTCCACCCGGGGACATGCGGAGCGCACCTTCCCGAATCCATACCCGGCATGAATGAAGGGCATGCCCCCCTGCAAGGCCGCATCCTGGTCCGACTGCGTGTCGCCAATGTACACGGGGCGCCGCAAACCGTTCCGCTGGCGCACCTGCTTCAGGTTGTCTCCCTTGTCCAGCCCGGTATTGCCATGGCACTCGAAGTCGGTGAAAAGCCCGCCCAACCCGGACCAGCCAAGGAAGGATTCGATATATCCCTGCTGACAGTTGCTGACGATGAACAAAGAATATGCCGGCGAGAGCCTGGCGAGTCCTTCCTCGACCCCTGGATAGAGGTTTCCCCCCGTGCGATGCAACTGCCGTTCTTCCTCCGCGTAACAGGCCAGTATTCTGCGTTCCTGCTCCGCTTGCTCCAATCCGGGGAACATCGCCCGGTAGATTTCCCGGTGCGTCTTTCCCATCATCCCGGCGATTTCCTCGGCGGTGATCTCACGGCCCGGGCCGTCCAAAATTCGCAGGGCGCGGCTCCAGGCCCTGGCCACGGTGCCGGTGGAATCCCACAGGGTGCCGTCCAGGTCGAAGATCAACCCATCGGGCCGGGCGCTGCCTTTCCACTCGATGGACCCAGGGGCGGCATCGGTCATTTCAAACGGTCAATTCCACGGGGGCCGCCAGTTGGTACAATTGGTAGTAAAAACCGATTTCGGGGGACTGCTGGGATTCCACCAGTTGGAATCCTTCCTTGGAGGCATTCCAGACCAGCAGATGGAACAATATTTCCTCCGGGTTGAAAACACTCCGTTCCGCCTGTTCCAGCAGGATTTTAAGCAAGGCCCCATCAAAGGTGTCCGGGCCGGGCGAAGGGCTCAATTCTCCTTTCGCGGCCAAGTCGGACAACTTGGGATTCCATTCCATCATGGGGTCGATGTCGGCATCGACGAAGGAGATTTTGACCAGGTCTTCCGCTTCCAAAATGCCCGGCCAGGTCTTGTTCACCAACAGGGACAATTCATCGAAGATCAAGGAGGTATCCACCGCGCCGCTGGCGGGCACAACGTCCACCACCCGCAGACGAATCACCAGCAAGTGGCCATCGGGTTTCAGCAGCCGCCGGGCGTCCTCGAATTGCGCGCTGTATTTCCGGGGGGGGAGGTGCTCGAATATTTGCAGGGCGGTGATGGCCTCGAATTTTTCCCGCAGGTGTTTGGTCCTGGAAAAATCCGATGGGTAGGAAAGGGTTGGATTGAGGATCGCCTCCTCCAGGTGAGTGGCCTGAATGGACAGACCGTTCAACCGCCCCGGTTCAAGCCCATGGATCACTTCGCACACGATTCCCGGGCCGTCCCCCACGTCCAACAGCTTGCCATCTACGGGTAGCCGCGGCATCAGCACCTGAGACACCGTATCTTCCAGTTGCTCCAGTTGAGAACGGTTCAGGGCGAGCCGGTCCCGCTTCCATCCGATCATCTCCATGAAAAAGGTGAAGCTGGAAAATCCGTCTTTTTGGCTGATCACCCGCATATCCCCGATGCGGGTCAGGGTGGTCTTGATCTGGGGGTACTCGTGGATGACCTGAGAAAAATCATCGTAGGATATCCTCAGCACGTGAGCAGGCTCCCGCCCGGTGATATGGACGTTGGCCGTGGCGGGAATTTGGTTGAAATAGGAAATCTCCCCCAACAGGGTCACCGCCCCCCTTTCTCCCACCACCTCGTTGCGATCCTTCATATAGATGCTGATTTGGATTCTGCCATCGACCAGGAAGAAAATTTCGCTGTAATCCTTTCCCTGAATCATGATGGGTTCTTTGGGATTGTATTGCACCAGGTCGGTACGGCGGGCCAGGGACAAAATGGCCGGAGCCACCAAGCCATATTCGGTGAGAAACCGCATCAGGGCGTTGCGGTAATCGGTCAGGGCGGTCTTGTCCTCCACCTTTTTCATGAATTTCCGCTCATGTGCGAGTCGTTGGGGCCGGATAGAGTTGCTGGCTGTCCAGCATGATGGTGACCGGCCCGTCATTCACCAAATGCACCTGCATGCTGGCGCCGAAACCACCGGAGAAAACGCGGCCGGAAAAATCCTGGCCGGTAAAATCACCGCAGGATTCCTCGAAACGGGTGAAAAATTCCTTGGCCCGTCCGGCGGCCAGCGCGGCCGAAAAACCGGGACGGCGTCCCTTCCTGCAATCGGCATAAAGCGTAAACTGAGGCACCAGCATCAAATCGCCGTTCAGCTCCAACAGGGAGCGATTCATCCGGCCCCCCGCGTCCTCGAAAATCCGCAGATTCACCAACTTGTCCACCATGGGCGCGATCAGGCCTTCCGCATCGCCCTCCCCGAACCCCACCAGGCACAGCAGCCCTTTTCCAATGGGGCCCGCCGTTCCCCCTTCCCATTCAACCCTGGCTGAGGTGACCCGCTGAATCAGCACACGCACGCCGTTATCCGTTGCAGGAGAAGTGAAAGGGGCGGATAGACGCGCCATTCTAAGACGATTTCGGTGAAAAAGGGAACAGGGGCGCTTATTTTGCGTCCGGAGGGCTCAATACGATCCGGCCGTAAATACCATCGGTCAACCCGCTCAGATCGATGATGGCCTTTCCCTCAAACAACTTCGGGTTGCCGGTGATGAGGCGCCGGAACAGGTTTATGGCCAGTTCCATGTCCTTCTCCGGGAGCAACAGCCGTTGCCCGCCTGGAAAGGTCACCTGCGACTGAAAGGGCATCCTCCCATCCACCTCCACCCGGCCCATTTCGGAAAACCCGATCCGTTCCATCACCCCGGCGATTCGCCGGGCTCGCGCCAGCACTGGACTGGTCAAGGCTTTGCCGATCACTCCCTCTTCCCCGATCCCTCCCACCAGGGTCAGGCCGGTTGAGTTTGCCTTCACTCCCCTGGGCGGCTCAAACAAGGCCAACACCACGCTATCCTCGTCCACGATGGCTGTTTTCCCGCCCTCCAGCCGCACCTCGAATTGCGGGATGCGCTCCCGAATCCGGATCGTCAGCCGGCCCGGATAGAGGCGCCGTACGTCCGCGGTGGCGATTTGGGGATGCGCCGCGATACGTTTTGCCACCTCGAACGGGTCGGCCTGCTCCATGGTCAACCCCGCGCGCAACCCCCCGAGTTTCAGCAAAGCCTGGCCTTCCAACAGCCGGTGGCCCTCCAGCATCACCGATTCCAACGGAGCACGCCACAGCGCGGCCCCGCCGGCTGCGAGACCCATGGCGAGCCAACACGCGCAAAGCGACCAGGCCAGCAGGGGCAGGTGCCCGCGATTCAATTTTCCCAGCGATGCAAGGCCGAGCGAGGCGGCCCCATCGCGGAGCAGGCGAATCGGCCAGGAACGGCCGGTTTCCGTGACCGGGAGGGAGTTTGCATATCCCGGCCGGCTGGAACGCCCGGAAAGGCCCAGGCTGGAGTTCGATGGATGTTTTTTCGAGGGCTTCCTGCCCTTTGGCCCGGAACGGGCCTTGTAATCCTTCATGGATCACGCCGTCGCTGGTATGTTTGGCGGGGTGTGGATGCCCGGGTGGAGGATGCAAGGCGCAGGTGGAGACCCTAACGTCGCCTATCATCCAAGGGAAACGTATTCCAGAGGAAAAACTTGCATTTCCAACTCCAACATCACCCCAGTCCGGCTATAAACGGTTTCCTGGATGAAGTCAACGAGGGCCAGCACTTCGTCAGCCGTGGCGCCGCCACGGTTGACGATGAAATTGGCGTGTTTTTCGCTGATTTGGGCGCCGCCGCGGGTGTGTCCCTTGAGGCCCGCCCGGTCGATCAGGCGGGCGGCGAAATCCCCTGGAGGGTTTTTGAAGACCGATCCGCAATTGGGAAAATCGCTCGGCTGGTGTTCCTTGCGCCATTGCAGTATCCGCTGCTGGCGGCCGCGTATTTCCTCCTCGTCCAGGCGTTGCAGGGCAAAAGCGCCGCGCAATACCATCCGCCCCAGGTTTCCCCTGAGAGGGGATTCGCGGTAGGCGAATTGAAACTCCGCCGCCTCCCTGTCGGAGATGCCCGTCCGCGGGAAAAACACCCGCACGGTGCGCAAAAAAGCCGCGGTTTCTCCGTCATGGGCCCCCGCGTTCATGGCGATCGCCCCGCCGATGGAGCCGGGCACGGCGACCAGGAATTCCATCCCCCCCAGTTGCCACCGCCGGCATTGGTCCACGAAGGCCCCGTTGGAAATTCCCGCCCCGGCCTCCACCGTGGCGGAATTTTCCAGGCGGCGAACCGAGCGAAAAGCCGGCCCCAGCCGCAACACCAGTCCCCGCAGTCCCTCGTCGCGCACCAGCACGTTGGAGCCTTTGCCCAGCACATGGAAGGGCAACTGCCGTTCCGCGATGATTTCGAAGACGGCTTCCAGATCGCGTTCGCTTTGGAGTTCCACCAGGCATTCCGCCGGCCCGCCCACCCGCAAGGTCACGGCCCGGGCCATGGGCGCGTCAAATGTCACCACGGAATCGGCGAGCCTGCCGCGCACCTCCGCGCGCCAATCCCCGCTCATGCCAACTCACCCATCAGCCATGGCCCCAATTCCGTGATATCCCCGGCGCCCATGGTCAGCAAGATCCCCGGCGGAACCTCTCCCCCCCGGATGCGCCCGGCCACCTCGCGCCAGTCCGCCAGCAGGGCGGCGCGGGGATGATCGCGCAAATGGCCGGCGATCAACTCGCTGCTCACCCCTGGCGGAGGCTCCTCCCGCGCCCCGTATACCTCCGTCAGGTAGATGCGCGAGGCGGGGCGCAGGGCCTCGGCGAATTCCCTGGCGAAGCGGGCGGTGCGCGAATAGAGGTGCGGCTGAAAGACCACCGTCAGTTGGGGCCCGTAGATGGCGAGGAAGGCCTCCAGGGTGGCCCGGATTTCGGTGGGGTGATGGGCGTAATCGTCATGGATGGACAGGCTGTCCCCATCGCCCAGCTTGAGGACGCCGACGAATTGCTGGCGCCGCGAAACGCCCCGGAAGTCCGCGATGGCGTCCAGCAAGGCCGCTTCCGGCAGGCCGAGGCTCCTGCCCATGGCGTAGGCGCCGCAGAGATTGAGCGCGTTGTGGCGGCCGATCAGGGAGACCTCCAGCGATCGCTCCCCGCCTTCGTCCCGGAAAGTCACCCGCCCTCCGCCATGGCGCATTTCGGTCACCTCCACTCCGAAATCCGCTTCCCCGGAGAACCCATAGGACACCACGCGCACGTCCGGCCGGCCCCGCTGCGGCGAACCCAGCCGTCGCGAACCCGGGTCGTCCAGGCAGTAGACCAGGAGGCCGTTTTTTGGGATGCGATCGAGGAAGGCGCTGAAGGCGGCCTCCATCTTGTCCAGCGAACCATGGAAGTCCAGATGGTCGGCCTCCACATTGGTCAGCAGCACCGCCTCGGGGGAGAGGTGCAGGAAGCTGGCGTCGCTTTCGTCCGCCTCGCAGACCAGCCAGGAGCCTTCTCCCTCCCGCCAGTTGCGGCCCTCCAGTTGGGGCACATGGCCGCCCACCAGCACGGTGGGGTCGGCGCCGCATCGCGCCAGCAGATGCCCCAGGGCCGCCGTGGTGGTGGTCTTGCCGTGAGTGCCGGTCACGGCCAGGGTGCGCTTCCCGGCCGCCAGCGCGCCCAACAACTCGGCGCGATGCAGCCTCGGCAGCCCCAGGCCTTCCACGGTGCGCCAGATGGGGTTTCCCTTTCCCACGGCGGAGGAATAGACCACCACGTCCGCATCCGCCAAAGCCTCCGCGCTGTGGCCCACCGACACCGCGATGCCCCGTCCGGCCAGGGCATCCATGGCCGCCCCCCCGTTGCTGTCGCTGCCGGAAACCCGGATGCCGCGTCCGTGCAGAATCTCCGCCAGGGCGCTCATGCCCACGCCGCCAATGCCCAGGAAGTGATAATGCCACTTCGGGTGGAGTTGGCGGGTGTGGTTTGGGGTTTCCTTGGAGGGATCGATGGCCATGGCCTGGGACACGAGGGAGGGTGCCGCCCGGAAAATCGCTCCTCCCCGCCAACCATGGGCGCGGAGGGGAAGGGGCATTGGGATATCCTAACAGACCGGCCGGAGGAGAGGGAGGGGGCGTTGGAAAAAGGCCGCGCGCAAGCAAACCAGCGCCAACGGCGCCCCCGGGACCCTTCTCCGCGGAGTTTTCCAACAGCGTATGGAGAAGGGAGGGTGACTTCCTTCACTATTATCTTTGTAAACACGATATCTTTGTAAACACGATGTTTTTGTAAACACGATGTTTTTTTCCTCTCCATCGAGCCTGTCCCGAGCTTGCCGAAGGGATGGAGAGGGAGGGAGGCCGAAGGCCGGGAGTTGAGGCTTCGCCTTGCTTCCCCGGGCAGCCTTGCGATGGCCCTGGCGAACAACCGGTTCCACATGGTTTTCACCGCCAAATCGTGGTATCGAGGGATTGAGGAGCCGGTGGGGCCTTGTTGAATGCTCCAACCGGGAAATGTCCACTGAAATGGGGCGGGCCGGCAAGCGCCCAATCCGCCACATCGATTTCGCCGAGGGAAAATCATGGACAACGTGGCCATCACGGGGATGGGAATCATCTCGTCCCTGGGACAGAACCTGGAAGAATTCAATCGCAATTTCTCGGCCGGCAAGGTGGTGGCGGGCCCCACGCCCTGGAACGATCAGCCCCAATTCGAGAATTTCTGGATGTCCCTCATCGAGGGGTTCAAACCCGAGGATTGGATGGACGCGCGGGTGGTGCGAGGCACGGCCACCTTCGCCCAATACGCCATCGCCGCGGCCGTGCAAGCCGTGGAGGACTCCGGGATCGCGGAGTTCGACCCGCTGCGCACGGCGGTGGTCGTCGGCAGCGCCCTGGGCGGCGTGGACACCATCGCCGAGGATCAACACAATCTGGAAACGGAAGGGCCGGAGGCCGTGAGCCGCAAGTTCATGCTCAAATCATTGGCCAATATGCCCGCCGGGCATATCGCCCTGCGCTGGGGATTGCACGGACCGCAACTTGCCATTTCCACCGCCTGCGCCTCGTCCCACGATGCCATGGGTATCGCGGCGCGGATGATTCAATCGGGCGAGGTGGATGTGGCCATCACTGGCGGCACGGACTGCGGGACCAGCCGGCTCCTACTGTCCGGCGCCGGGAACTATGGCATGTTCACCCCGCAACCGGACCCCTACAAGACCTGCCGGCCCTTTAACGTGGAGCGGTTCGGGGTCATGCTGGGGGAAGGCGCGGGGATGTTCGTGTTGGAGCGCGCCGACCTGGCCAGGAAACGAGGCGCCACCATTCACGGAATGCTGCGGGGGTATGCCACCCTGGCCGACGCCTATCACCCTTCCTCGCCGGAACCGGAAGGCAAGTGGGAGCAGCGCACCATGGAATTGGCCATCCAGAATGCCGAACTGCCCGGCGGCGCCGACGACGTGGATGCAGTCGTGGCCCATGGGACGGGCACCCCTCTGGGAGACATCGCCGAGCTGGGAGCGCTCAACCGCATCTATGGCAATCGCGGCGAGCCGCTGCCCGTCATGTCGCCCAAAGGCAACTTTGGGCACCCCCACGGCCCGGCCGGCGCCCTCGGTCTGCTGGTCGGCATGCACAGCATGAAACAAAATGCGCTCATGGCGACTGCGGGAACGCATCACGCGCGGGATCTCATGCCGGAAGTCGGAAACCTGCGCGTGGTGATCAACGAACCCGCGCCCACCAAAATCCAAGCCTTTCAGGTTAACGCGTTCGGATTCGGCGGCCAGGATTCCTCCCTGGTGGTGACCCAGGAGTAAGCGGCAGGCGTATCGATCCCCCACCCTCCAACCCCAAGACGCCATGCCCTTCATGATCCTGTTCGAGGCCGTCCCCAACGCGGGGCGCGAGGACGAGTACTTCGAGATTTCCAAGGGGTTGTTCGAAATCCTGGAGCAGCAACCCGGATTCATCAGCATCGACCGCGCCCGCTCGGTGCTCAGCGAGGGCAAGCTGCTGTCCGTCAGCTTCTGGGAAAGCGAGGCGGCCATCGAGGGCTGGCTGAACCACCCGCTGCACCGCGAGGCCCAGCGGCGGGGCAAGGAGGGCATCTTCCGCTCCATGCGGATCACACGGCTGGAGGTGCTCTCCGCCCGCGACGTGCCGGTGGGGGCGTGAGGCCCCTGGCCCGTCCATGATCCGCCCCATCATCCGATTGCGTGAACCCTTCCGGGGACTGCTCTACGTCCCCTTTTATCTCACCGAAGCCCTGGGCGCTTTCGAGGAAGAAGGCCTCGGCGTACGCCTGGAGACCGCGCCCTCCCCGGCCGAAGCCGTGCAATCGGTGCTGGAGGGGAAGGTGGACGTCTGCTGGGGCGGCCCGATGCGGGTGCTCCATCATTTTGACCGGGATGCGGAATGCCCGTTGGTGCTGTTCGCCGAAGCGGTTGTCCGGGACCCGTTTTTTCTCATCGGGAGGACGCCCAATCCGCAATTTCGCATTAGCGAACTGGCCACGCCGCGCCTTGGCGGGCTGGCCGGGTTGCGGCTGGCCACGGTGAGCGAAGTGCCCACCCCCTGGCTCTGCCTGCAAGACGACCTGCGCCGCGCCGGCATCGATCCGGACACCATGGATCGGGAGGCCAATCGCCCCATGGCGGAAAACGCCGCGGCGCTGAGGGCCGGCGAAGTGGACGTGATCCAGGTGTTCGAGCCGTTCGCCCAGACCCTGACCGCCGAAGGGACGGGCCATATCTGGCATGCGGCGGCCGGGCGGGGACTCACCGCCTACACCTCGTTCATCGCCACCCGCGCAACGCTCAAGGAACGCGAAGACGAACTGTTGTGCATGACCCGCGCCCTGTTTCGGGCGGAACGCTGGCTGCGCGGCGCCGCACCCGAAGAGGCGGCCGATGCCGTCGGCCCCTATTTCCCGGAGCTGGAGCGCCATGTCCTCATCGGGGCCATCGGCCGCTACCAGGCGCTGGGGGTATGGGGGGAGCATCCGGTGCCGCGCCAGGAGGGATTCGACCGCCTCAAGGCCGCGCTGTTGTCCGGCGGCTGGATTGACCGCGATACGCCTTACTCAAGCTGCGTGGAACCGCGCCTGGCGGAGCGGGTGCTGGCCGGGGATGGGCTACCACCCTGAAATGGGATGGGTGAAATCCGTGCCCCCCCGCCTTTGGCAACGCCTTGGGGACATTGCGCCTCACCGCCTTGGCGGGAGTCCGGCTTCCACTTCTTTTCCCTTTGACGAGAGGTCCGCTTCCGTGTCCATCGGTGTTTGTCCGTGATTTCCTTGATTACCGGGGCAGTTTTTACGCCTTTGCCTGTGAAAATTTCTTTGTTACCATGATGAATCGCCATTGGCCGTGTTTCCTTGCCCTCGTCAACATTTCCCTGCCACCGGCCACCAATCCACCAGGAAAGGAACATCGTCAATGACCCGCCCGAATCTGGTGCGCCGGAAATACCATGAACGGCTGGTGCTCGACATCATGGAAAAGAGCGATGCGCGGGAGGATTTCCGGGCCGACGTGGAGCTCGGGCTTTCCTCGTCGCCCAAATCGATTCCCCCCAAATATTTCTACGATGAGCAGGGTTCGCGGCTTTTCGAGCAGATCACCAGGCTGGAGGCCTATTATCCCACCCGCACCGAGGCTTCCATTCTTTCGGATCATGGGCTGGAGGTGATAGACGCCATGGGCGAGGCGGTGACAATAGTGGAGTTGGGCAGTGGCAGTTCCACCAAGACCCGGCTGCTGCTGGACATCCTGGCCCACCGGCAGCAACGCGTGGACTACATTCCGATCGACATCTCACCCACCGTGGTGACCCGATTCGGCGAGCAGCTGCTGGCCGACTATCCCATGCTGCACATCCGCGGACTGATCTGCGATTATCACCAGGCGCTGGATGCGCTGAAGGAGGAACCGGGGCAACGGCGTTTGTTCCTCTTTCTCGGATCGTCCTTGGGAAACTACCACCCGCACCAGGCGACGGAGTTGCTGCAGGAAGTGCGCGCGGCCATGGCCGATCACGACCGGCTGCTGCTGGGACTGGACCTGAAGAAGGATCCGGAGGTGCTGCACCTGGCCTACAACGATCCGGAGGGGGTGACCGCCGCGTTCAACCTCAACCTGCTGGAGCGGATCAACCGGGAACTGGAGGGGCGGTTCGAGTTGGAGCGCTTCGCCCACAAGGCGCTTTACAACCTGGAGGAGGGGAGGATCGAGATGTACCTGGAGAGCATGATGCACCAGCTCATTCCCATCAAGGCCATGGAGCGCAGTTTCACCTTCCGCCAGGGCGAAACCATCCACACGGAAAATTCCTACAAGTTCGACCGCCAGCGCCTGGAGAACATTCTCGGGCAATGCGACTTGAAAATCGAGCGCCAGTTCCTGGACCACCGCCAGTGGTTTTCGGTGAATTTGATCGCGCCGCTGTGATCCGGCATGCCGGGACGAAGGGCGGGGAGGCGGCCGCCGGATGGGAGATCAAAAGCGCATCAGCCCGTATAAAATAAACTCGCGTTGCTCGAGCGCCGGGTGAATCTCCGCCCCGGCCATGAAGCGCTCCCCGATCATAAAATCCACCCCCAAAGACATTCCCAGGTTGGTATCGGTGACACTGACCACCCCGATTCCCTGAACGTCCTGCTCCAGTTCGATCCGTTCATAGACAGCGGCGGCGTACACGTTCAAACCCTCCAGGGGGCTGATATATCCCCCGACGCCCAGATCGATGGACATAAAGTCGAGATCCT
The DNA here is from genome assembly GCA_022573975.1 of SAR324 cluster bacterium. Taxonomy (GTDB): domain Bacteria; phylum SAR324; class SAR324; order SAR324; family JACQKK01; genus JACZSY01. The sequence goes on from JACZSY010000002.1 coordinate 18,409, forward strand.
GCCCGGCCGATGAGATGGTGCCCTGGCGATATTGCGCGAGAACGCCCAACTGCATCTTCATGCCGGCCACGGTGATGGCCTTGCCAAGGTTGTGCCGGTATCCGGCGCCGATTTCATCGCGTTCCACCAGAGCGGAAACATCCTCGGAGGCCAGAAACAAATCGAGCACTCCGGAAGTTCCCAATCCGATATTCCCGAAAATCTCGATCCGGTTGTCCCCCAGTCCCAACCCGGCGGCATACATGCCCCCTTTGAAGGAATGAGCGGGGTTCCCCAGCACCAGGGCATGGGCCGGAAACGACATGGCGATCGCGGCCGCGAGCACTCCACCCGCAATCACTGCAAAAAACCTGATGAGGCGACTCAAAATTGGCATTTCCGCCCTCCTGTTCCGTGTTCGATGGTCTGTCATGTGGCCGAAACCGGCTGTTTTGGCGGGCGTCTCCTTCCCGGCCTACCGCCCTCGGCCCGTTATCCGCCCTTCATTCCGTCAGGCCTGTGTATCGTACACCAATTGCAAAAAAATCCTGGGCATGCAACGCCAGGACGTCCCGCCTTGACCCAAGGCGCCATCCGCCGGGCACCCTCTCCGCGGCGGCCTGGCAGACGATATGGACAGTGAGATGAATGGTGACAGCGAGGATTGCCGGGAAAACGTTCCGCTGGATATTCTTCGGGTCATCGGTTGACTCGCCGCCCAAACCGTGGATGTGATAACCGTATTTTTTTTACATCATGGCTTCCCGGTCACCCTCCAACCTTGTTGAGACAAAGGCTCCCATGAAATTCGGAATATATATTTTTCCCACCGACTATTCCGCCGGCCCTGCCCAAATCGGGCGGGCGGTGGAGGAGCGCGGATTTGAATCGCTCTTTTTCCCGGAACACACTCACATTCCGGCCAGCCGCGAAACCCCATTCCCCGGCGGAGGCGACCTGCCCCGCGAATACTCCCACAGCCTGGATCCGTTCGTGGCCTTGACCGCCGCGGCCGCGGTCACCACCACGCTCAAGGTGGCCACGGGCATTTGCCTGGTGATCGAACGGGATCCGATCACGCTGGCCAAGCAGGTGGCGAGTCTGGACCTGGTCTCTGGCGGCCGCTTCCTGTTCGGCATCGGCGGGGGATGGAACCGGGAGGAAATGGAGAACCACGGCACCGATTACTCCCGCCGTTGGAAACGCCTGCGCGAAAGCATCGAAGCCATGAAGACGATCTGGAGCGAGGAGGAAGCCTCCTACGAGGGGGAGTTCGTCCGCTTCGAACGCATCTGGAGTTGGCCCAAGCCGCTGCAATCGCCCCACCCTCCCGTGATCGTGGGCGGCAATGGCGAGCGCACCCTGCAAAGGGTGATTCGCTATGGCGACGAGTGGATGCCTATCGGGCTGAGCGCCAACGCCGGGCTGGAGCCCCGCATCCAGGAACTGAGAGAGATGGCCGCCGCCGCGGGCCGGGGGCATATTCCGGTCACCATCTTCGGGCTCAGCGCCAATGCGGAGGAAATACAAAAGGCGGCCGCGGCCGGCGCGGAGCGAATCGTTTTTCCCGTTCGCCCGGCTGGGCTGGAGGACGTGGAGCGGCGCCTGGACACCTTGGCCGAGGTAATCGCGCCCCTGAAAGACTTGTAACCCGGCCATTGTGGATCACGGTCGCGGGATCACGGTCGCGGAACCCCGTGCGGATCAGGAGATTCCCTGGTGTTCCTCCATCAGGGTTTCGCGCACCATTTTGAAGAGCAAATTTGGCCGGAAGGGTTTTTGGATCAATTTCGCCCCGTTGGCACTGATGAAATCGTTGTCGATGGTCTCGGCGGTGTATCCCGTGCTGAACAACACCGGCAGGGTGGGGTTCCTGGCGCGCAACGCCAGGAAGGCCTCCCGGCCCGTCCATTTTTGGCATCACCACGTCCAGGATGGCCATGGCCACCTTTCCTGGATTCCGGTCGTAAACCTCCAGGGCCTCTTCCCCGTTCACCGCGGAAATGACGTCGTAACCCTGGCCTTCCAGCAAGTTGACCACCAAACGCAGCACCTCCCCATCGTCCTCCGCGACCAAAATGGTTTCGCCTCCTCCTTTTACCTCCAGAATTTCCTCCCGGATGGCGGGCAGCACCTCCTTTTTTGAGGCGGGAAGGTAAATCGAAAAGACCGTTCCCTGCCCCTCCTTGCTTTCCACCTCGATGATTCCGCCGTGCTGCTGAACGACCCCGTAGACCATGGAGAGCCCCAATCCGGTGCCCTTGCCGGTCTCCTTGGTGGTGAAAAACGGTTCGAAAATATGTTCCAGGTTTTCCGGGGAAATTCCCGTTCCTGAATCCTCGACGCGGATACAAACGAATTCATCGCCGGGAGCGATACCATGTAGCCTGGCGAATTCCTCGTCCGCCTGGAAATTGCCGGTTCCGATGGTAAGGTTTCCACCCCCGGACATGGCGTCCCGGGCATTGACGATCAGGTTGATCAGCACCTGTTCCAGCATGGCCGAATCGCCCTCGATGGGATGGACCCGCTCATCGCTGTGTTCCACCTTCAGGTCGATGTCCTCACCGATGAGCCGGTGCATCATCGACATCAGGTCCGCTATGACCAGGCCGGTATCGAGCGTGCGGGTGGAGATCACATCGCGGCGGTTCAGGGCCAGCAGTCTGCGGGCCAGCGTGGTGGCGCCTTCCGCGGCCTTGAGAACCCGGGAAAGATATTGCTGCCCGGAATGCTCCGAATCCAGCTTGGATTGGGCCAGTTCCGTATATCCATGAATGATCTGGAGGATATTGTTGAATTCGTGCGCGACCCCTCCGGCCAGTTGGCCGACCGCTTCCATTTTTTGAGCGTGACGCAATTGATTTTCCAACTGGATGCGGTCGGATACGTCCAGCACCGTGATTTGCAACAGCAAATCGCCAAACCAGTCGATCACCTGGAAATACCCTTCCAGTTGATGCCGCCTTCCGCCTTTTCCGATGCCGTGGGCTTCGAAGGTGGTCGCCTGTCCCGGCCCTTTTTGCAAGGCCTGATTGGATATATCCGTCAACCTCGCAAATTCCCCCGGCTCCAGCAGCGGCTCCAAATTGTTCAGAGCCATCACATCCTGCGTCGGAGTGGGCTGCACCGAATCGATCGACGGGGCCTGGGCCTTGGCGGAATTTTGCAGGCCTTGGCGGGCTTCCACCAGGGAATACGGATAGAGCGGATTGAACAATGGGGCGGTAATCGACAGGGTGCGGACGGCCAAGGCCAAATTCAGGTCGTATTCGTTTAATATGGAAGTTCGTGCTCAAATCGATACCGCTCCGAGAGCAGGAATTTCCCGTACCGTCCGCCAACATGGAGAAAAAACAAGACCTCTTTGGGGGATTGACAGTTCATTTCCGTAATGTCCTATATTTTATAACGCTCCAAATGAGAAAAGGTCGCGTCCCGCACGGCGATTCAGGTTGTCCCCCCCCGCTCCGGGAAATGAACGGCCACGGCCCGTGCGCTCGTTTCTCCGGGTGCTCAACTTTCCGCGATTTGATACAAGTGCTCATGCGGACAAAAAGGGCACTGGGGACCATGGGGCCCAGGAAATCGCCAGCGGCCCGCCGCCGGAAAAGCGGCTGCATTACCTGCAAAGCACTTCATCCGGCGGTGCGATTTTGCCCGGCTTCCCGTCAAGCGGCGGGGAATGGCGCCGCCAGGAAAGAATCGATCCAGGGAAGACGCGGCGTGGCTGAAGGGATGACGGGATGATCGAGACCGCCGGGGTGACCGTGCTGGCCCTGCTGGCCTCGCTTCACTTCGCGGTGGGCGCATTGCTGGTCAAACGGGGATTGCACCAAACCGATTCGGTCAGCGGCTCGATAATCACCATCGCCACCTCCCTGGTCATTTTCGGCGCCGCGGCGGTTTTCACCATGGAGCGGGCGGAATGGTCTTCGCCGGCCATCTGGATTTTCGCCGCCATTGGCCTGTTGCGGCCCTCTTTTTCCACCATGCTGGCCAATGAGGGCAAGCACCGGCTGGGGCCCACCATCTCCGCCACGGTGGAGGCGGCCTCTCCCTTGTTCGCCGTGATGGGGGGCATATTGCTGCTCTCGGAGCCTGTGGAGGCGACCACCCTGATCGGCGCGGCGGGAGTGGTGGCGGGGATCATGTTGCTCTGCCTGCGCGGCCGCGGTTCGGCGCGGTGGAGCCCGCTGGCGCTGCTGTTTCCGTTCTGCGCGGCCCTGATCCGCTCGGGGGCCCATGTGGGCGCGCGCTGGGGATTGACCCTGCTCCCCAATGTGATCCTCACCGGCATGATCGCCTATGCGGTTTCCTTCCTGATCGCCTCTTCCACGGCGGGTTTGGGGCGGAAATTGATGGGCACAAGGCGGGCCTTGCAGGGCTGGAAATGGTTCGTGCTGGCGGGGCTGGCCAATTCTGGAGCGATTTTCACGCTCAACTCGGCCCTGATGCTGGGTAGCGTGTCCAGGGTTTCTCCGCTCATCGCCACCTATCCCCTCTTCACCATGATCCTCAGCGCGGTGTTCTACCGGCAGGAACCGATCACGCGCCTCACGGTGTTGGCGGTGGCCATCGTGGTGCCCTCGGTGATGCTGATCACCCTGGGGCATTGAGAGGGCATCGGGGAGGGCATCGGGGAGGGATCGGGGAGGGATCGGGGGGCGGCCAGGACCTGAAAAACCGGTAAACACCCTCCCCCGGAACATGGTTCGCGTTGACGGAAAACCCCTCCCCCGGATACGGTAGGGAAAAGGATACGGTGCCCCACCCCCCTCAATGCGCGAGAACGCCACCATGACCGAAACGTTGACCCCCGCCGCCAAGGCGGACGTTGCACATCACCTTCATCCCTACACCAATCTGGCCCGCCACGAGGAGACCGGACCGCTCATTTTGACGCACGGCAAGGGCGTTCATGTTTACGACGAGCAAGGCCGCGAATACATCGAAGGCATGGCTGGGCTGTGGTGCGCCTCCCTGGGCTTCGGGGAGGAAGCCCTGGCCGATGCGGCCTTTCAACAACTGAAAAAATTGCCCTACTACCACACCTTCTCCTCCAAAAGCACCGGCCCGGTGATCGAGCTGGCGGAAAAACTGATAGCGGTGGCGCCCGTTCCCATGTCCAAGGTGTTGTTCACCAATTCCGGCTCGGAGGCCAACGACACGGTGGTCAAGCTGATCTGGTACTTCAACAACGCCCTGGGCCGCCCAGAGAAAAAGAAGATCATCTCGCGCATCAAGGGGTACCACGGCGTCACGGTGGCCAGCGCCAGCCTGACAGGGTTGCCCTTCAACCACCGGGACTTCGACCTGCCCATCGCGCGCATTCTCCATGCCGAGTGCCCGCACCATTACCGCTTCGGCAAGGAAGGGGAGAGCGAGGAGGCGTTCTCCACCCGGATGGCGGAAACCCTGGACGCGATGATCATCGAAGAAGGCCCCGACACCGTCGCCGCCTTCTTCGCCGAACCGGTGATGGGCGCCGGAGGCGTAATCCTTCCCCCGCGGGGATATTTCGAGAAGGTGCAAGCCGTGTTGAAAAAGCACGACGTGCTGATGATCGCCGACGAGGTGATCTGCGGTTTCGGACGCACCGGAGCGTTCTGGGGCAGCCAGACCTACGATATCCGCCCGGACATGCTGGTCTGTTCCAAGGCCCTCTCGGCGGGATACCTGCCCATCTCGGCCATCCTCATCTCCGAGCCTGTGTACCAGGGAATGGTCGAAGAAAGCCGCAAGATCGGCATCTTCGGCCATGGCTTCACCCAATCGGGAAATCCCACCTGCGCCGCCGTGGCCCTGAAAACCATGGAATTGATGGAATCGCGGGACGTGATCGGCCACGTCCGGCAGGTGGCCCCGCATTTCCAGGCCAAACTGCGCGCCTTCGCCGATCACCCGCTGGTGGGCGAGGTGCGGGGCGTGGGGTTGCTCGGCGGCATCGAACTGGTGGCGGACAAGTCCACCAAGGCTCCTTTCGAGATGAGCCAGCGCATCGGCGCCTACCTTGGAGAACAGGCCCAGCAGCGCGGCCTGATTGTTCGCCCCATCATCGACACCATTGCCTTTTGCCCGCCTTTGATCATCGGCGAGGAGGAAATCGATCAAATGTTCGAGCGTTTTTCAGGCGCGCTGGAAGCAACCCTGTCCTGGGTCAGGAAGGGGTAGCGCCTTGCGGGCGGCGCCCTGGGTACCATCCACCGTGGGGAGCACAGCGGGCGGCACCCTGGGGAACACCGTGGGGAGCACAGCGGGCGGCGCAACCCGCGCCGTTTATTTTTTAGAGGGCCTTCTCCCCCGCGATTTCGTCCAGCAACTCGTCATAGACCCGCATCGTGTCGGCTGTAATTTTCTTGATCGAAAAGCGCCGCAGCACCATTTCACGGCCTTTGCGGCCCATGGATTTCCGCAATTCCCCATCGCCGATCAGCCTGCCCAGGGCTTCCGCCAGCCGGGCCGGGTCGCGGGGCGGCGCCAACAGGCCGTTGTGACCGTCCCGCACGATTTCGCGGCATCCCGGCATGTCGGTGGAGACCAACGGCCTACCGCAGGAGGCGCCCTCGATGAGGGCTTTGGGAATTCCTTCCCGGTAGAAACTTGGCAGGCAGACGATATGGCTCCGCGCGATCAGGGCGGGCATGTCGTGCTGAAATCCGATCCACTCGATGAAGGTCTCCGAATTCCAGGCGGCGAGGGTCTCCTCGTTGATGGAAGCCGGGTTTTGCGGATCGGGCGCCCCCGCCAGCACCAGCCGAAAGTCCAGGCCTTCGGCATGGAGCAGGCGGCAAGCCTCGACGGCATCCCCCACCCCTTTGTCCCACAACATTCGGGAGGGCAGCAGAATCCGCACAGGGGGGGCTGGATCATCGGACGGGCGGAACACCTCCTCGTCGACGCCGGAACCGGGGATAACCAGGGATCGGCCGGGCGCCACCAATCCTTGATCGATAAACTGGTTCCGGTCATCGGAATTTTGGAAGATCACCCGCGAATTGGGTGCGCCCAGCACGTTTCCGTAACCCCACTCGGCCACCTTTCGCAGCAACCATCTGGACGGGCCCTCTCCACTGAACACGTACCCCAGCCCCGTAATCTGGTTGACGATGGCGGGAATCTTCTGCCCGCGGGCGGCCCAGCTGCCGATGACGATGGGTTTGAAGGTGGTCTGGTGCACCAGGTCGGGCCGGAAAGCGCCATAGGCCCGGCGCACGTCGAAAAAAGTGAGCAATTCCTTGATTGGATTGAGGTTTCCACGGAAAAAACGCACCGGGAAGAACAAGAAGCCGGCCTCCTCGATTTCGGGGCGCATGAGCCCATCCGGCGCCGCCACGGCCGTAATCGCTCCTGTCTCCCGCACGGCCTTGGCGATGGGGAGGCGGTGGGTAAAAAAGAAATTGTCGTCGTTGGCCAGGAAAAGAACGCGCAACGGTTGCGGATTGTTCATACGGCCCTTTCCACATCGGTGTGCCCTGGACCCGCCATCGGGCGGGCACACTCTCCGTTGGAGGGGGGCGATTCGCGCCAGGGTTTTATCGATTTTCGCACCCTGTAACCTTCGCGGAAGCGGTCATTCCTTTGGCCGGTCCATAAACCATTCCACCATTTCACGCAGTCCCTCGTTCACGGTGAAAGGGGGATGCCATTCCAGCAGTTGGCGGCATTTTTTTGCATCCACCACCAAGGACCCGCCCAACCTTTGCCAAGCCTGGCTCTGACCGGTGAGGCGGGCCATGGCGCCCAAAACGGCCGAAGGCATGGGGAAGAGGCGCGCGGGACGGTTCATCAGCTGGGCCAACTTCTTGATCAGACCGGGGGTGGACAAGTTATCCCCATCCGATACCAGAAATATTTCTCCTGCCGCGGATGGATGAGCAATACAGCGATCGATCAAACTCGCGAAATTTTCAATGCCCAAGAAACTGCGCTGGTTTTTCACCCCCGCCAGCGGCAAGGGCGCGCCCCGCCGTACCCAATGCAACAATCGCAGAAAATTGCCTTTCACTCCTGGGCCATACATCAGGGGCGGTCTGAGCACCACCGTTTCCAGTCCCGATTCGGCTGCAATGGCCAGCAGGGATTGCTCCGCATCCCATTTGGATTTTCCGTAAGGGCCGTAAGGATTGACTGGATCGCTTTCCCGGAAGGGACTTTCGGGCGTTGAAATTCCATTCACGACGATGGTGCTGGTAAAAACGAACCTGCGCACTCCGGCTTCCACCGCCGCTTGGGCCAGCCGTTGTGTGCCAAGGGTATTTACCTGCCGATATATCGCGGAGGAATTTCCTTCCGTTTCCCTGAGCACATGCGCCATTCCCGCCAGATGAACGATGGTATCCACCCCATCCAATGCGGCTGACCAGTCGGGTTCTCCGAGAAGGTCTCCGACAACCGCATTTGATTTCATGTCCGTTCGATCGCCTGGGTTTCCCCCTTCTCGAACGGTACCCCTGACCGGATAGCCTTTATCCCGAAGATAGGCGCATATTGCCCGGCCGGTAAAACCGTTGGCGCCGGTTACCATTACCATTTTCATCTTTTTTTTCTCCGGCGGCCGATAACCATGGCGGGGCAAAAAAACCGGGTTTAAAAATCTGTTTCATGGTCATGATATCCCGGCAAGGTGGGATGGCGAAAATATTTTCATGATTCATGGTTCGCCCGGGATATCTCCCATACCTAACACGAAGCGCAAGGCGTGATAGAATGTTGAAGGGAAGAATACAACACAATCCGGCCGCACGGCGATTTGGGCTGCCGGCCTCCGGCATCGCAATCCGCCGCCGCCGGCGGCCTCTGGGAGGGGCGGGCGGTGGATTTGGGACGATGCGGCATGACCTGTGGTTTCCGCGTCACCCGTTCAGGCGGACATCTCCCCTTCGCTGGAACGAAGGTTTTCATGCCAGCATTGAAACATAAGGATGCCCCAGAGCAGGTATTGCCAGTTTTGCGAGCCTGTCAGATGTGCGCGCCATTTCTCCTGGATGGGCCTTGCATTCAGGTAACCTTCGCTCCGAATCCGCTCCGGGTCCAGCAGGGCTTCCGCCCAATCGCGCAACGGGCCACGCAACCAGTCGCCGATGGGCACCCCGAATCCCATTTTCGGCCGCTCGATCAATTCCCTTGGCACAAACTTGTGCAACACCTGCCGCAACAGCCATTTTCCGTTGCCGTCGCGGAACTTCATCGCCGTTGGGACGCGCCAGGCGAATTCCACCACCCTGTGATCCAGCAACGGAATGCGCGTTTCCAGGCTGACCCCCATGCTCGCGCGATCCACCTTGGCCAGGATGTCGTCGGGGAGGTAAGTCAGCGTGTCCAGGTACATCATCCGCCGGCGCGCATCGGAAAAATCCTTGCGGGAGGATGCGTCCGTGAGGGGTGTGGGAGGTTCATTGCCTCCCACCACCACCGCTTCCGGGTCTTTCCAGTTGGACACCAGCCCAAAGTACATTTCCTTCTTGAACCGGAGCAGGGCGGCCAGTTTGTGCAGCTTGTCCTCCGGGTTGGAGACCCGGAATTTTCGAGGCATGACAGGCCCCAGCATTTTCAAAAACGCGTTCCAGGCCCAGGGCGGGGGCCCGGTGAGCAGCAGGGCCAGGCCATCGCGCAGGGAGCCGGGCATCCGGTCGATGATGTTCCCCAGCCGCGGGGCCCAGAGATAGCGGTTGTATCCCCCGAACAGTTCATCCCCCCCGTCGCCGGTCATCCCCACGGTGACGTGCCGCCGGGCCAATTGGGAGACCAGGAAGGTGGGGATTTGCGACGAGTCGGAGAAGGGTTCGTCATAGAGCTGGGGCAACCTGGCAATGACATCCCGCGTTTCGGACGGTGAGACGTACAGCTCCGTATGGTCCGTGCCGAGATGCGAGGCCACATCCTTGGCGAACCCGGCCTCGTTGAACGCCTTCTCATGGAAGCCGATGGAAAAGGTGCGCACCTTTTTCATGCTCTGGGCCTGCATCAGGGCCACGATGGTGGAAGAATCGATCCCGCCGGAGAGAAATGCGCCGAGGGGCACGTCGGCCACCATGCGCAGGCCCACCGCATCGGTGAGGAGCGTTTCCAGTTCCGCCGCCAGCTCCGCCTCCGAACCGGTGAACGGAGCGAGTTCCCCCTGGGAGGCCACCGCCGGGAAATTCCAGTACGCCACGGGATGGCCCGGGGAGTTGGGGCCTTCCCGCGCGGAAAAAACCGCCGAGGAGGCCGGGGGCAGCTTGCGAATGCCTTGAAAAATGGAATAGGGCGAGGGGATGTAATTGTACCGGAAAAACAGGGTCAGCGCATCCCGGTCGATCTTTGGCGCAAAACCCGGATAGGCCCGGATCGCTTTGAGTTCCGAGGCGAAGAACAGCACGTTGTTTTGCCAACCATAATAAAGGGGTTTTTCCCCCAGCCGGTCCCGCGCGATGCGGAGCAGCCGTTCCTGGCGGTCCCACACGGCGAAGGCGAACATGCCGTTCAGGCGGGGAAGCGCATCGGTCACACCCCACTGGTCGAAGGCGGTCAGCATCACCTCCGTATCGGAATGGCCGCGAAAAGGATGGCCCAAGGCCTCCAACTCCCGCCGCAACGACTGGAAGTTATAGATTTCCCCATTGTAGGTCAGCACGTACCGTCCGCTGGCCGAGGACATCGGCTGATGGCCGTGGTGGGAAAGATCGATGATGGACAGCCTCCGATGGCCGAAGGCCAGACCGCATTCCGGATCGCTCCAGACCCCATGGCCGTCCGGTCCGCGGTGGCGGATGGCGCGGGCCATTCCGGCGGCCAGCGCCTCCAAGGCATCCTTGCCCTTGCGGCCCGAAAAATCCATGAATCCAGCGATTCCGCACATCGTCAATCCGGGTTTTGAGATGAGAGGCCGCCGGCAACCCTCGACGATCCGTCAGGGTGAAAGGCCGTGCCGCATCCTGCTTGCCGGTTTAATCCTAGCAGGGCGCCTGGGGAGTTTCCAGGAGAGGCGGATGGGCCGGGGCGGTGGCCGAATGGCTGGGTTTGCAAACGGACATGCCGAACACGCGCGCTGGGGGGGATTTTGCGGAAAAACCGGAAAAACCCTTCCCGATACCAGTACCGATTCCGTGGCCGCCTCTGTGCATGGACTCCTGTTACTATTCCTTCATTTTCGTTTCTCACCCAACCGGCCAACAGTCCAGTTTGAACGATAACGCGCTCGAGTGGATGGCGGCCCTGCTTCCAGGGGCAGTGGCGGCGATGGCGGCCTTGGGGGCGGCCTGGTTGCTGCTGCGCCCCAACGGGTTGATTCAATTGCTGGACCGGCCGGGGCCTCGCTCCCTGCACGATGTGGCCAAGCCGCGCACCGGCGGGCTGGCCATCTGGCTGGGCGTGACGGCGGGCTGGCTGGCGGCCTGGGCGCTGGGGTGGAGCGTGGCGGACAATCCCTACCTGATCGGAGGATGGGCGCTGATTGCCGCGGTTTCCCTGGCGGACGACCTGGGGGGGCTGCCCGCGCTGCCCCGGTTCGTGGTGCACTTTCTGGCCGCGGCGATGCTGATCCCGGCGGGCTACGGGCTGCGGGAGATGCAAGTTCCCGGCGGATGGACCCTGGCGCTGGGGGCCGCGGAGATCCCGCTGACCCTGCTGCTGGTGACCTGGCTGGCCAATCTGTACAACTTCATGGACGGCATGGACGGCTTCGCGGGGGGCATGGGGGCCATCGGGTTCGGCTGGCTGGCGCTGCTGGCCGGCCTCCAGGGCCACGAAGCCCTGGCCCATACGGCGACCCTGATCGCCTTGGCCAATCTGGGATTTCTAGCCTTCAATTTTCCACCGGCCCGGATTTTCATGGGCGACGCGGGGGCGGTGCCGATGGGTTTCGCGGCGGGAGGATTGTCCTTGTGGGGCATTTCCGCCGGCGCGTTTCCCTTCTGGATTCCGGTGATGATCTTCTCGCCCTTCATCGCCGATGCCACCGTGACGCTGCTGTTGCGGCTTTCGCGCGGGGAGAAGGTCTGGGAAGCCCACCGTTCGCATTATTACCAAAGACTGGTGCTGTTGGGGTGGGGCCACCGGAAAACCGTGCTGGCTGAATACGGGGTGATGGCGGCCGCGGGAGCCACGGCATATGTGTTATCCTTATGGGGGAATTCCCGGCTGGAATTGGCCGCCCTGGCCGGATGGTTTGCTTTTTACGGCACGGCGGCCCTGGTCATTCGCCGTACGGAACAGAAAAAAAGCGGGAAAATACGATGATATTTGAAATGTGGGGCCAAATCCGCAACCGGATCGCCGTTTTGCTTCATGATTTGCTTTGGGTTCCGGTATCCTTGTTCCTGGCTTTCTCCCTGCGATTCAATCTGGGCCCTATCCCACCTGAGCAATGGCTCGGCTTTCTCTGGATGGCCGGATGCGCGATGCCGGTTTTTACCGCGGCTTTCTGGTTCTTCGGATTGTACCGGGGCACCTGGCGGTTCGTCTCGATTTCGGATTTGATGCGTCTGTTCAAAACCGTGGCCCTGGGCGTTTTGGGCACCGCCCTGCTGGTCTTTCTGTTGCGGCGGTTCGAGGGCGTGCCCCGCTCCGTGCTGATCCTTTTCCCCGTGCTGCTGGCCCTGGGCCTGGGCGCTCCCCGGCTGGTTTACCGCTGGGTATTGGACCGGCGCATCGGTTTTTCACCGATGGAAAGGCAGCGGGCATTGATCGTGGGCGCCGGGAGGGCTGGTGAAATGCTGCTGCGCAACATGAAGCGCACCGGCCATCACGTGCCCGTGGCTTTCGTCGATCCCGACCCGGCGATGAAAGGCAAGGAGATCCATGGCGTGCGCGTGGTTGGCGGACTGGACGACATCACCAACATCGTCCAGCGCACCTCCGCCGGAATCGTGATTCTGGCCATTCCGGAAATCCGGCCCGAGGACCTGAGCAAGATCCTGGAAATATGCGTGAAGTTGGCAATTCCCTGCCGCACCATCCCCCGGCGCGACGCGTCCGGCGAGATCATCGTGGACGAAAACAAACTTCGCCCGGTGCGGATCGAGGACCTGCTGGGCCGCGACCCGGTGGTGTTGAACATGGAGGGAATTTCCCGCCACCTGCGGGGCAAGCGGGTGCTGGTCACCGGCGGGGGGGGCTCCATCGGCGCGGAACTGTGCCGCCAGGCCGCCGCCCTGGAACCCGAGACCCTGATCGTGCTGGACAACAGCGAGTTCAATCTTTACGAGATCGACAGGCACCTGACGGCCAACCATGCCGGACTGGAATTCGTGCCCCTGCTCTGCGACGCCAAGGACAAGGAAACCCTGGAGTGGGTCTTCGCCCGCCACCGGCCCCAGATCGTCTTCCATGCCGCCGCCTACAAGCACGTGCCCCTGCTGGAAACCAACACCCTGCAGGCCGTGAACAACAACGTGATGGGCACGATCACGGTGGCCGGGGCGGCGCACCGGCACGGATGCGAACAATTCGTCCTCATTTCCACCGACAAGGCGGTGAACCCGACCAACGTGATGGGCGCCACCAAGCGCGCGGCGGAAATCTACTGCCAGAACTTCAACGCCCGCTCCAATACCCGTTTCATCACGACCCGCTTCGGCAACGTGCTGGGTTCCACCGGTTCGGTGGTGCCCCTCTTCGAATCCCAGATCGCCTCCGGCGGCCCGGTCACCGTGACCCACCCGGATATGGAGCGCTATTTCATGACCATCCCCGAGGCGGTGGGCCTGATCCTCCAGGCGGCCACGATGGGAAAAGGCGGCGAGATTTTCGTGCTGGAGATGGGGCGTCCGGTGAACATCCTGCATCTGGCCGAGCAGATGATTCAATTGGCCGGCCTGAAACCCTACCGGGACATTCCCATCATCTTCACCGGGCTGCGCCCCGGGGAAAAACTCTATGAGGAGTTGTTCCACGAATCGGAAGGGTTGATCGGCACCAGCAACCCCAAACTGCTGCTGGCGGGCTTTCGCAATGTGGAATGGGAATGGCTGGAGGCCGAACTGGCCGCGCTGGAGGAGATCGCCCAACGGCTCGATACGGAGGCGCTGCCCGCCAGTCTGAAGCGCATCGTGCCGGAATTCAACCCCGGCCAGGATCTCTCTTCCCCGCCCGGCCCCGGCGATGGAAAAGGCCAGATACGACTGGTGAAGTGAGCGCCATGGGGCCGGTTCCCCTCAACCGCTCCATCCGCCACAAAAACACCGCCGAAAAACACCGCCCAAAAACACCGCCGAAAAACACCGCGGCAAGCCCGGTCTTCCGATAAAACCCCTTACTCCTGCCCGGTCAGCACGGGCAGCCACAGCCTCACGGTCAATCCCCGCCCCTGCGGCCCGGGCCGCGCCTCGGCGCCCCCTCCGTGGGCTTCCATGCAGCGGCGGGCGATGGCGAGGCCCAGCCCCACGCCTCCGGTGGCGCGGGAGCGGGAGACGTCGGCGCGGATGAAGGGCTGGAAGATGCGCTCCAGCAGGTGCTCCGGCGCCCCCGGCCCCTGGTCGGTGACGTGGAACACCAGCCTGGCACCCTCCAACGCGGCCCCGGCCCGCACCGCCGACCCCGCGGGGGCGTGTTCCAGGGCGTTCCGCAACACGTTGCCCAGCGCCCGCGCCAGCAGCCGCCGCTCTCCCTGGATCGCGGGCAGCCCGGCTTGGGGCCCCGAGTCCGCCGGAAGTTCAATTTTCAGATCGCGCGCCAGGGCGTCGTCCCGCAATTCGGCGGCGGCCTCCTCCAGCAATTGGGCGGGCTGGATCGTTTCGCGCTTCAATTCATAAGGCGCGATTTCGAGGCGGGAATAATCCAGCAGTTCCGCGGCCATGGCCTCGATGGCGTCCGCCTGGCGCTCCAGCCGGTCCAAGGCGTCCGAGCCACCCGCGGGCGATTCCGGCGATGCTCCCACGGATGTTCTTGCGGATGTTCTTGCGGATGTTCTTGCGGATGTTCTTGCGGATGTTCTTGCGGTGGCTTCCTGCCGGGCCAGTTCCAGGGCCACCTTGAGCCGCGCCAGGGGCGAGCGGATTTCGTGGGAGATGTCGGCCAGCAGTTGCTTGTGGCCCATCACCAGTTTTTGCAGGTTGTCCGCCATGGCGTTGAAGCGCTCGCCCAGGCGCCCCACCTCGTCGCGGCGGCGCAGGTCGATGCGGGTGGAAAGGTCGCCCCGGCCCAGGGCGTCGGCGGCCTCGGAAAGTTTTCGCAGCGGCCGGGAGAGATGGGCCGCCAGCGGCCAGCTCAAGGCCCAGGCCACCACCAGGATCGCTCCCAGCCCGGCCAGAAGATGCCACGAGAAAGCGCCCTGCCGCCAGAATCCCTTTTTCATGGTGATGAAAAAAATGCCCTTCTTCCCTCCGGGCAGGTCGATGGGCAGGCCCAGGGCCACCCGCCCCCCCCGGTGAAAATCGATCAGATTGCCGTCTTTTCGGATGGCGGCGCTTTCCGCGGCGCTGGGGAGGATGGCGGCCGCGCCCCGGCCATTGGGGGGCATGGCCACCATCACTTGCGAAGCCGGCCCCAGCACGCTGATGGAAAAGCGAGTGCGCGGGGCCAAGGGAGCGATGGCGTCCTGGAGTTGCGCGGGGGGCATCCCGCCGGCCAGCAGATTGGCCAGGATGTCCCGGCCGATGCGCGCCTCGGAGAGCATCCAGGAGGAAAAATTCCGCTCGTGGCCGCTGTCGGAAAGCACGATCATGGTTCCCGAGGCCACCGCCACGCTGACGGTCAGCGCCACCAGGATCCAGAGGTAAAATTTGACGATCAGATGCCGGGAGATCAAGTGCCGGAACATCATGGGTTGTGCTCCTTGGGGCCGTGAGACCATGGGCAGGATGAAACCGCCGGTGTTCCGGTCACAGTGGCGCGCCGGATCATCCCCCGGACTGGGCGATAAACTGGTAGCCCACCGAGCGCACCGTGCGGATGAAGCGGGGATGGCTGGCGTTGTCCCCCAGTTTTTGCCGAAGATGGGAAATGTGCACGTCGATGCTGCGGTCATAACTCTCGAAATCGCGTCCCCGCACCCGGTCCATCAGCGTGTCACGGCTCAACACGCGCCCCGCGTCCCGCGCCAGGGCGCACAACAGCGCGAACTCCACCGTGGTCAATTCCACTTCCCTTCCTTCCAGCACGGTTCGGTGCCCGGAGACGTCCAGCATGAGCGGCCCCTGGCGAATCTCTTCCGCCGGCGTTTCCTGCCGGGCGGCGGAATCCCCGGCGGCCGAATCCCCGGCGGCTGTTTCCAGCGTGCGCTCCGGCGGCACCGTGCGCTCCGGCGGCACCGTGCGCTCCGGCGGCACCGTGCGCTCCGGCGGCACCGTGCGCCTGAGCACAGCCTTGATGCGGGCCGACAGTTCGCGCGGGTTGAACGGCTTGGGCAGGTAATCGTCGGCCCCCATTTCCAGGCCCACGATGCGGTCCACTTCCTCGCCCTTGGCCGTCAGCATGATCACCGGGGGGCCGCCGCCGCGCCGCAGCTCGCGCAGCACCTCGAAGCCGTCCCGGTCGGGAAGCATCAGGTCCAACAGCACCAGTTGCGGGTGCGAGGCGCGGACTCTCTCCAGCCCCTGGTTCGCGGTATGGGCCACCTGGAGCTCAAAACCCTCCCGCCGCAGAAAGTCCGTCAGCAAGTCTCCCAGTTCCTGGTCGTCGTCGATCAGTAAAATATCGCGCTGGCTCATCCCGGGATTCCTGTGGCTGGGGGTTCTTTTGCGGAGCCTACCACGCTTGTGTAAAGGCGGTGTGTGGAAAAAAGGGAATTTGTAAAGCAACCGTTAAGCCCATGGGAGAATGTTTTACCACTCCGCAACACTGGCGACATACCCGCTCAACACGCCGGCCCCATGCTGAAAACTGAAGCCGGGCGGCAGTCCATCAAAGCCCCCGATCCACCCAAGGATTTAAACCGCAAGGAGAAATTGCAATGAGATTCTTTCAACGAAAAAAATTCACCAAACCGTTGCTGGGATTGGTGGTGATGCTGGCCGCACTGTTGGGGCTGCAAGGATGTTTCAGGAGCCATAGCCACTGGGGCCATGGCCACGGGGGGAACAGCACGGAGCGGATGGAAAAGGGGATGGACCAGGTTCAGGAGCATGTGTCCGAATTCCTGGAAATCCGTCCGGAACAACAAGAAGGATTTCAGGCCCTGATGGACCAATACCGGGGCCTCGCCAGGCGCTGGGCCACCGATTGGCGCGCTTCCAAGGTGAAAATGAACGATATTCTGCAAGCCGAAACCCTGGACATCGATGCGCTGGGAGAAACTCTGAAAGGCTTTCTGCGCAAAAAACCTGCCGACCCGGAACTGGAGACGCTGATCGACCGCACCATCGCCTTTTACCGCACCCTGGACGCCGAACAGCAGGAAAAGGTGCACAAACGGCTGGCCAAACACGCCCGCCGTCATTCCTGACCCGGCGGTATTTCCGAAACGGCGGCAATTCTTGCCCACCAAAAAAGGGGGACTTTCGGGTTCCCCCCCCATCCGGCCAAGCCTTTGCCTTCCGCCCCCTCAATCGCCGCCACCGGAAGGCGCCGGGCTGGCGGCCGTTTCCGCCAGCACCTGAGGGGCGTCTCCCCTGGGCAGCAGCAGGGCGGTAATGAAGATGGAAACCGAGAGCGCGGTGAACACCGCGAACAGCCAGGTGAATTCCCCGGTGCCCCCGTAAATCAACGCCACCAAGCCCACGGCCAACGGGGAGATGCCCAGGCCCAGCAGGTACTTCAGCGCATAGACGGTGGAGCGCCAGTCCTCGGTGGTGTAACGGGCCACCAGCGTGTCCTGGATGGGGATGGTGCCGAAGATGGTGAACACCATCATGGTGGTCAGCGCAACCAGGGCCCAGTCCGTGACCTGGGGCGCGGCCACCATGAAGGGAATCTGCACCGCGGCCACCAGCATCAGGATGCCCCGCAGGGGATAGCGGTCCAGCATCAGGCCCACCAGCACCTGGGAAAACGCCCCCATCACGTAGACCATGGACACCAGCAGAGAGACCTGGAAGGCGCTGTCGGTCACGCCCCCCAGGCGCATCGCGAACATCTTGGGCAGGGAAACCAGGGTAGAGTGAAAGATAACGCCCCCGAAAATGGCCACCAGGCCCAGCACGACGAACACCCGCACCAGGCTGCCGCCTATTTGAGCCCTTTGGCGCCCCTTGTTCCCCTGGCTTTTTCCTTCCGCCCCTTTATCGCCCAGGGCAAAAAAGAAAAACCCGATTCCCGTGGCCACCGAGACGGCCCCGGGCACGATGAAGGCCGCCCGCCAGTGGATCAGCTCCGCCAGGGCGCCCGCGGTCAAGGCCGCCGCCGCCACGCCCAGGTTGCCCGCCACCCCGTTGACCCCCAGCCGGAGGCCCACGTTCTCCACGCCCTGCACCACCATCGCCACCCCCACCGGATGGTAGATCGAGGCGAACAGACCGATCAGGGTCAGACCCGCCGCCAGCCCCCAGGGCCCGGCGGCCATCCCGGTGAGGATCGAGGCGCCACCGATCCCCAGGAAAAATACGGTCATCATGTGGGGGCGGCTCCAGCGGTCGCCCAGCAACCCCGCGGGCAGCGCCCCCAGGCCAAAGGCGATGAAGCCGCCGAGGGCATAGGGCAGCAATTCGGCGAAAGGGCGGTTCCATTCGCGCTCCAGCACCAGCACCACGGTGGGAAAAAGCAGCATGAACAAATGGTCGTAGGCATGGCCCACGTTCAAAAACAAAAATCGGGCGCGGTCGCGGCTCATGAGTTTCCAGAAAAAAGGTTGGGCCCTAAGACCTGGCGGATGCGGGTGTTCAATTTTCGATTTTACACCCTGGAAGCCCTCGGCCTCCCGGATTATCCTACCTGAAAAAGCGCGCTCAATCATTCAATCCATTTGCCCGCTCCTTTTCGAGGGGCCACTCCGCCCGTTGGATTTCGCCGGGCCGTTGCGCGGGCCTCCTTTTCCGGGCGGGTGTGGGGCAGGCGCGTAAGCCCGCCTTCCCCTTGAACGCCTTCGCCCTTTCCCGCGTAATCGCCCCGGTATTTTGGCAGGGTGGACTCCTGCGTGCTACATTGCCGCCTACATTGCCGAAAACCGTTTCCGGGTTGGCCATCCAGCCCGGAAACGGAAAAAACGGCCGGCCGGCGGCGGTGCCGCCACCACCGGGCCGATCACCCCGCACAGCCCCATTCCACGGAGCGCGAGCATGAAACGGGTTTTCTCTGGAGTTGCGCCCGCCCTGGGCGTGTTTTCCTTGGCGCTGGTTTTTTTAGCCACCGGGTTTCACATCACGGCCACCCGCACCGCCCTGGGCGCCCGCACGATCCTGCGGCTGCCCATGCAGGGGGAGATTCCCACCCTCGATCCCGGACTGGCGGAGGATTCCTCCTCCATCGAGGTGATCGAGCAGCTTTTCCTGGGCCTGACCGACTTCAACGACGACACCTCGGAAGTGGTGCCCGAACTGGCGACGGGGTGGAAGGTCTCCGCGGACGGCCGCGTCTACACCTTCACGTTGCGCCGGGCCAAGTGGAGCGACGGGCGGCCGGTCACCGCCGGGGACATCGAATACGCGGCCCGGCGCAACATCGACCCGGCCACGGCTTCTCCCTATGCCTTCATGATGTACGGCATCCGCAACGCCGAAGCCATCAACAAGGGCAAGTTGAAGCAGGTCTCCCTGCTCGGCGTGAAGGCGCTCAACCGGCGCACCATCCGCTTCACCCTGATCAATCCCGCATCGTATTTTCCGGCAGTGGCGGGCCTGTGGGTGCTGCGCCCGCTGCCCCGCCGGGCCATCGAGGCCCACGGCCTGAAATGGACCGAGCCGGCCAACATGGTCGTCAACGGGCCTTACCGGCTGGCGTCCTGGCGGCGGGGCGACAAGCTGGTGCTGCGGCGCAACCCGGCGTTTTACGGCGCGGCGGGGGTGCGCATCGCGGAGGTGCATTACCTGATCGTGCCAGAAAGCTCCACCGGCCTGGCCATGTATGAAAACGGGGAGGTGGACATGATGGGCGGCGGCTACCTGCCCATTCCCCTCCCGGACCTGCCCCGGGTGCGCAAAGACCCCGTGCTGGGCAAGCAGTACACGGTGCGCCCGTCCTTGTGCACCTACTATTACGGATTCAACACGCTCCGCCCGCCCATGAACAACCCCCTGGTGCGGCGCGCATTTTCCGCGGCCATCGACCGCCAGTTGCTGATCGACCGGGTTTTGCGGGGCGGGCAGGAAGTGGCCACCACCTTCACCCGCCCACCCACCTTCGGCTCGGTGCCCGCCGGCTCCGGCGTGGGCATCGGCTATGACGGCGCCCAGGCCAGGAAATGGCTGGCCCAGGCCGGCTATCCCGGCGGCAAGGGCTTCCCCGAAGTGGTGTTGATGTACAATACCTCCGAGAGCCACAGTAAGCTGGCCCAGGTGGTGCAGCAAATGTGGCGGCGGGAGTTGAACGTGCGGGTGCGGGTGGAAAACCAGGAATGGAAGGTCTTCCTCATCACCACCAAGCGCAAGGACGGCCCCCACATCTTCCGCATGGGCTGGTGCGCGGACTATCCGGACGCCAACAACTGGCTGATGGAGGTTTTCCATCCCACCAAGTCGTCCAACCGCGTCCATTGGAACAACGCCGAGTTCGCCCAACTCACCGAAAAAGCGCAGGTGGTGCGCGATCCCGCCGGGCGCAAGCGGCTCTACCGGCGGGCCGAGCAGATCCTCACCGGAGAGCAGGCCGTGATCGCCCCGGTGTATTTCTCCACTTCCATCGTCCTCACCAAGCCCTACCTGAAAAACAAGGTGGCGCCCCTGGGTGGCAACCACATCCGGGACTGGTATTTCACCGATTGAGCCCGGGAATGGGCCACAGACCGCCATGATCCATTTCATCGCCCGCCGCCTGGTCAATCTGGTGTTCGCGCTATTCGTGCTGGCCACCTTGATTTTCTTCATGGTGCGCGCGTTGCCCGGCGGGCCGTTCGACCGGGAAAAGCCGCTGCCCCCGGAGGTGGTGAAAAACCTCGAGGCCTATTACGGCCTGGACAAATCCCTGGGCGAGCAGTACGTGGCCTTCCTGGCCAACGCGGCGCGGGGCGATTTCGGGCCTTCCTACGCCTCCCGCGGCGACACGGTGGGGGCCTTGATCCTGCGCCATTTGCCGGTCTCCGCCGAGCTGGGCCTGTGGGCCTTGATCCTGGCCGTGGCGTTGGGCATTCCGCTGGGGGTGCTGGCGGCCTACTACCACAACACCTGGGTGGACTTCCTGGCCACCTTCCTGGCCGTGCTGGGGCGCTCCATCCCCACCATCGCGCTGGCGCCGCTGCTGATCCTGATTTTCGCCCAGACCCTGCGCTGGCTGCCCGTCGCGCGCTTCGACACCCCCGCGCACCGGGTGCTGCCCACCCTGGCGCTGGGGCTGGGCATGGCGGCGTTGATCGCCCGGCTGGCCCGCTCGTCCATGTTGCAGGTGATCCGCGAGGACTACATCCGCACGGCCCGGGCCAAGGGCCTGGGCGAGTTCACGGTGGTCTTCGTCCACGCCCTGCGCAACGCCCTGATCCCGGTGGTGACCCTGCTGGGGCCGCTGCTGGCGGTGGTGGTGACCGGCACCTTCATCGTGGAGGTGTTCTTCGCCGTGCCGGGGCTGGGCCGCTATTACATCACCAGCATCGGCACCCGCGACTACCCGGTGATCATGGGCACTTCCCTGCTCTTCGGCGCGGTGATCATGGTGATGAACGCGCTGGTGGACATCCTCTATTCCTGGATCGATCCCCGCATCCGGCTGGAGTAGCCATTCAATGACCCGAGCCGCGCCGTGACAGTCACCATTTCCAACACCTCCGCCGGGGAAAGTCCCCGCTCCCGGGGCGCGCGGCGCTTCCTGCGCAATCCCGCGGCCGTGGCGGGATTGGTGTTCCTGGCGGCCCTGGCCGCCGTGGCCCTGTTCGCGCCCTATTTCGCGCCCCAGCACTACGCCACGGACGACCTGTTCTCCGATTACCGCCCCCCGGCGCTGTACGGCCTGTTCTCCGGCGGGGAACGGGAGGCCGCCCAGGACGGCCGGGATTCCGCCCAGGATACCTCCGCGCGGCAGCCCCCCGGCGCCTCCCAGGATGCGTCAGCATACTGGCTGGGCGCGGACTTCATGGGGCGCGACCTGCTCAGCCGCCTGATCTACGGGGCGCGGGTCTCCCTGGCCGTGGCCTTGGTGGGAGCGGGCATCAGCTTCGCCCTGGGACTGCTCTATGGCATCACCGCCGGATACCTGGGAGGGCGCATCGACAACGCCATGATGCGCGTGGTGGACGTGCTCTACGCCATGCCCACGCTGGTGGTGGTGATCCTGATCATGGTCTATTTCCGGGCCGGACAGCCCGAGCACTTCACCGGGATCAAGGCCACGCTCTACCGCTGGGACAGCGCCCTGGGGGGCATGTTGTTCATTTTCGTGGGCATCGGCATCACCTCCTGGCTGCAGATGGCCCGCATCGCCCGGGGGGAGACCCTGTCCCTCAAAGGGCGCGATTTCATCACCGGCGCGGAGGCCTTGGGGATCGGGCACTGGGGGATGATCACGCGGCACCTGCTGCCCAACCTGCTGGGGCCGTGCATCGTGCTGGAAACGGCGTCCATCCCCGGCTACATCCTCACCGAAACCTTTCTCAGCTTCATCGGCCTGGGCGTCAATCCCCCCATGCCCAGCTGGGGCTCCATGATCAACGAGGGCTACCAGGCCATGCGCTCGTACCCTCACGTGATCCTCTGGCCGGTGCTGACCCTCACCGCCACCGTGCTGGCCTTCAACTTCGCCGGGGACGGCCTGCGCGATGCCCTCGATCCGCGCCTGGCGGAATAAGCGCCCCCGCGGAGTCGTTTCCTGCGCGGAATGACCACCCCCGCGGAGTCGTTTCCTGCGCGGAACAGCCGTCCGCGCGGAGCCCCTTCCGCTGCGGGGAGTACCGCCAGCGTTTGGTGGAACGACCGCCCACGGCCAGCAGAAAAAACCGGGCGGGCGGTCTACAGGATGTAGTGTGCGATAGCCAGATAGGGGATGATGGCCCTGCCAACGGAGAAAACGAATCCAAACACATCGACCCCGGTGAAGCTGAGCAGCAACAGGCCCATCAAGGCGAAATGGCCATATTGCGCGTTGAACCGGAGGTAGACCCTGGCGGCATCCCGGGTGAGGAAATAAGGCAGGATATAATGGCCGTCCAGGGGTCCCAGGGGAATCAGGTTGAACAACATCAACATCAAGTTGATGGTCATGAAAATATAAAAAAACTCCCCGGCTCCTCCGGTGATGAAAAAATCCCAGCCCATCCGATAGGCCAGACTGTAAAAATTGATGGCCAGAAACGCCAGCAGCAGGTTCATCCCCGGCCCCGCCGCCGAGATCCAGAGATCGGCCCAGCGCGAGGTAAAATTGCGGGGGTCGGTGGGCACCGGCTTGGCCCACCCGATCCCGGCGAAGACCACCATCGCCAATCCCATCGGGTCGATATGGGCGATGGGATTGAGGGTCAACCGCCCCATCCGCTGGGCGGTGTCGTCGCCGAACAGCTTGGCGGTGAAGGCGTGTCCGAACTCGTGAAAGGAAAGCGAAATCACCAGGGCCATCACGATGAGCGCTCCCAGCGCCATTTGGGAAGGATCGCCGGAGAAAAAATATCTAAGGATCATGAAGAAGTCCGTTGAAAATGAAACGCGGGAGGGAAAAGGATGGTGTTTAAACGCATGGCGCGGCGGGGATCGGCGCGGGCCGCCAGCCTTCCGGGCGGGAATGAATCCACGCTTGTGATAAACACAATCCTACCCGGGAAAATCAGTTGGTTCCACCGCCTTTCAGAAAGGCGGCGATTTCCCGGGCCTTGCGGCGGGACTGGCGGATCACTTTGGGGTAGAGTTTTTTCATCCCCGGATTTTTTTCCCGCGCCACGATGCGGTAATGCCTCAGCGCCAGTTTGAGGGCGTTGTTCTTGTGCAGCAGCAGGGCCAGCCGGTAGTGGATGGGAACCTTCCAGTTGGACCTTTGAATTTTCCGTTTCACCAGGGCATTGAGCCGCTTGATGGCGGCCTTGTCCCGCCTGGCGGCCATTTCCTGATCGGCCAGCCAATAGGCGCTCTCCAGGGAAATATCGTCGTTGCCGCCCCGGTCGGCCTTGGCCAGCCAGATTCTGGCCCGTTTTCGGTCCTTCACTTTTTCCCGGTAGAACACGCCCAGGGAAAGTGAGTATTGCTGGGCCAATTCCGGATCGGGCAATATGGCCACCACCTGCGCGATGGCCTGGGCCGCACCGGCGGGATCGTTCAGTTTTTGCAGCACTTCGGACAGGCCCTTGGCCGCTTCGAGGCGTTCTTCCCATTCGTTTTGCGGCAAATAATCCATCGCCCGCAAATAACGGATTCTGGAGGATTTGAGATTTTTTTCCTCGTCGGCCCTGCCCGCCCAATTCAGGTACAGGCGTCCCAGATAAAGCCGCACCTTGCCGGCCGTTTTCCGGTCCTTGATATCGGGGAGCACCTCTTCGCTGTAAAGCGCCAGGTCGGTGAAGTGCTCTCCGGGTTCCTGAATCTTCCTCAACTGAACCACCCGGTCATAGCGGAGCCGCCATTCGGCCCTTTTCAGCAGATTCAGGGCTTGGTTCCATTGGTTGCGGGCTTCACCGGGCTGGTCCGCCTTGAAAAGCACGCCTCCCCATTCCATGTGGATCCTGCTTTGGTGGTGGCGAATCTCCCGCAGAGTTTTTGCTTCCAGCTTGATCCGCCTCAGGGAGGTCATCAACGCGATCCGGGCTGGATAATCCCGCTGCTGCTGGTGCAGCCGGTCCAACACCATGGCCGAATGGTAATAGCCGGTGGACCGCTCCGGGGGCAGGTTCACCAGCACCTTGTTGAGAAAATCGATCAGTCCGCGGCGTTTTTCGGATTTCTTCAACGCGTCGGCGGCCTCCCCGGCCGACTGCAACACCTTGGCGGTAAATCCGGCCCGTTTGGCGGCCTCCGCCTGGGGTCCCAATTCCGCGCGATAGGTTTTGAGCGCCTGGCCGGGATTTCCGCTTCGCAGGTACCCGGCGATCAGCATGATGGCCACCGAGTCCCGGGCCGGCCGTTCGGATGGGTGAATGCCGGCCAGGGCCTCTTCCAGTTGACGAATCGCGTTTTCCGGCCCGCCCTCCCGAATGGCATGGTTGCCCCATTGCAGGAAAAAACTGCGTTTCATGGCGGTCACCGCGCTCAGGGCCTCCGGGTCCCGAAGCACATTCGAGGCGGTTTCCAGGGCCGCTTCGGCGGCCTCGAAGTGCTTGTTTTCCGCATGAAAGGCCACCAGGGGCCGCAACACCGCCAGGTATTCCCGCGGATCGGAGCCCTTCTTTCGATTCAATTTGGCCATCAGCGCCCCGTAGCGCTTCCCCGCCTCCCCCTTGCGTCCCAGCGCCCGCTCGGCCTCGGCCAATTTCAACTGGACGGCCACCCCGGCCACGGCCTCGGCATCCAGCTTTTCCAGACGGCGGTAGGTGGCCAGCAGCATGGCCGGGTCCTTGAGCCGCTGATAGGCCACCGCCAGGTCAAGGAAGGTTTCCGCGCTGGGTGCGAGGCGTTTGGCTTGCAGGAGTTCCTCGGTCAGGTTGGCCAGCCGGAAGTATTGCCTGGATTTTCGATATGCGCTCAGCAATGGCTTTTGCACCAACGCATGGTATTCCGGATCGTTGACCAGTTTCTCCAAATCCAGCGAGGCCTTTTTCCATTGCTGCAGACGATAACGGCAGAAACCGCGAAAAAACGTGGCCCGTGGGCGTAGCGCCCGATCGGCGATGATCGGCATGGGGTTGAGCAACTGTTCCACGTTTTCACATTTTCGCTGCTCATAATAGATGCCCGCCAGTTCGAGCCGATAGGCGATGCGATCTCCGGGTTGCAAATCCTTTCCCTTGAACAACGCCCCCAGCAACAAGGCCGCCTTGTTTTTTTGCTTCAGCGTGAGGTGCAATTCGATCCGCGCCTTGGTGATCTCCTTTTTCCCTTTCAATGACCCATCCAGGGCCACCGCCGTTTCATAATCCGCGAGGGCCTCCTTGTGGCGGTCCGTTTCCCGGTTCAGCCCCGCGCGGCCCAGCAGAGCCTGGACGGCATATTTCTTCCCGCCAAATTTCAGGTAGGCCGAATAATAACCGATGGCGGTCTCCAGCCGGGCCGGCCGCTGGGTCTTGTCGGCGCTGGGGAGCCGATGGCGGGCGAACAATTCCGCGCGCCAGAACAAACCCTCGTCCATTTGAGAGGGAACGGGGAAATCCTCGGCCACCTGCCGGTAGTATTGAAAGGCTTCCGGCGCACGGCCCCCCTCGCGCGCGGTTTCGGCCACCAGAATCAACACCTCGGCCTTCCGCGCGTCCGTATCCCCGGTTCTCAGGTAATTTTGCAAGGGCGTCCAGGCCGGCTTCCCGGACCGGGTCAGGTGCACCACCTGGAGCCTGAGGAATTCGGCTTCCTTCCCCGGGGGGAGATCCCGATCGAGGCGGATTCGCTTCAGGGTGCGCACCACTTCCGCCGATTCCCCCTTGGCATCGAGCATGCGCGCCTTCCAGAACAGGGCCTGACCCCGCATCACCGAATCGGGAAAGCCCTCGATCAGCAACTCCACCGTGGCGTAGGCGTCCTTGTGCTTCCCCAACGCCACCAGCGGGGCCAGGCTGTCGAACAGGGCGCGCGCGCGAAAGGGGGAATTGGGGAAATTTTCGATCAGGGTTTTGTAGGCTCGCAACGCCGCGTTGGGCCGGCCCTGCTTGTTTCGCGCATCGGCCAGCGCCAGCAGCATTTCATCGTAGAACCGCCCCTTGGGGAATTTTTGCAAATAGGCCAGGGCATGGCGAACCGTTTCATCGGTGCGTCCGGCCTGCTGGCTGTCCCGCAGATCGTTGCGGGCGCGGAATTCCTCGATGCCGCCGGGGAGCGTCTGGCCCCATGCGGCGCCAGGCAACCCTCCGTGAGGCATCGCGATGAAAATGGCGCAAGCCAACCCGGCGGCCACCAGCCAGCGGATGCTCCCCGGCGGCGATACCCGGCGGATGCGCCCTGTTTTGGATTTCAGGATACGTTCCATTGCGCCTTCAATGCTTGAAACTGTTTTTCATCCAAGGGTGCGATGCGGACGACCTTGCTGCGGGATCGCGCGCCGCGCAACAGGGTCACCGCGCCTTTCGGCACCCCGGCCGCCTTGGCCAGGAACCGCAGAGCGGCCTGGTTGGCCTTCCCCTCCACCGGTGGGGCGGCCACCCGCAGCTTCAACTCCGAACCGCCATGGCGCCCCCCCCATCCGGTGCGGGCCGCTCCCGGCTGAATGTACAACCGCAGGATCAACGCTCCCCCCTCGAATCGGTAAGGAGCGGCCTGGCCGGGGTTATCATTCACCGGGTTGCGAGACACCGGGTTATTTTTCTCCGATCCAGAGTCCATCGTCCGATTCCCCAGCCAAAAGAAAATTCTCCACGCATTCCTTGACCTTGAAAAGCAGCCGGTTCAATTCCGAGCGTTGTCCATCGGTAATGCTATCATCCAAAGGGGACATATTGCGCAAAATCGCCTTGCAGGCGCGAACGGTCTCTAGGTATCTTTGGTCCATGGCCGGAAAGGATTAAAGGTGAAGGCGGAGACGATGAAAAATATCGCGGCTTGGCCCGGCGATATTTTTTTTTGCGATACAGCCCCCAGGCGGACGGGGCCGCGTTGGTTTGGCGCCGCCCCGGGGTTGTTTTCGTGTGTAATACATCCCCCGCCGGCGTGCAAGACGCCGGGCCAGGGAACCCAGGGTGTCCACAAAGTCGTTGAGAACTTTTCCCCCGGTGTAATTTGGACGGTTTCGGGTGTCGCCACGAAGCCTCAACCCCCCGTCCCCCTTCTCCACGGCGTTTTCAAACAGCGTATGGAGAAGGGGGTGACTTCCTTTGCTATATCGTTGTAAATACGACACTTTTCTCGTCTTAACCCCCGGGGGAGAGGGGGGGAGGC
>JACZSY010000359.1 GCA_022573975.1 SAR324 cluster bacterium
AGGCCCCCGGCCAGCTCCGCCAGCCCGGGGGAATCGGGCAGGGCCTTCAAATCGGCCGCCAGCCGGAGGGCGCACCGCTGGGTGGAAAGCACCGCCGCCAGGGCTTCGGCTTCCAGCACGCCCTGGCGCACGGCGCGCTCCAGATAGGGCAGCAGGGGCAGAATCCCGCCGAAACCCAGCGCCCCCGCTTCGGCGCGGATTTTCCGCATTTGGCCGATCCGGTCGAGAGAATGGCGGATGGCGCCCACCTTGGTCAGCGGAGCCATGGCCTCCAGGCGTTCCCGCCCGTATCCGGTGGAGAGCCGATCCGACAACGCCGCCAGGAGACGGGGCCATTCCAGAGCGCTCAGGGTGCCCTGATCGAGGACTGCGGGAAGGGTCGAAAATGAGGCCATGACGGGGGGTATGAAGAGGTGGGGTGGATGAAGAAATGGTGTCGATGAAGCAACGGGGTTCATGAAGAATAGATGCGTTCCAACTGACTGGCGCAATCCTCCGGGTTCAGCCCGCCCAGCCGGGGCAGGCAGATGATCCGGGTTCGGGGCCAGTGCAAGGGCTGATTTTCCTTGGGGGACCAATAATCGGGAAGAATGACGATGGCCGGCGTTTCCGCCAGCAAGGTCAATTCGGAGCGCAGGCGTTCCAGGATGGGAAAGGCCACCTCGCGCTCGTGTTCGATCAGCAGCAGATCCGCCTTGGTGTCTTTCAGAAAAACCACGACCTCCCGCAGCCAGGTTTCCAGGGGGGCGCCGTCCCCACCGTTGTCGTCGGCCGCCATGGCATTGTCCTGCTCCGGGGGCATTTCACGCGCGGGCGGCATTTCACCCTCCGTGGCCGCATCGCTGTCCATCCCGGAATAAAATTCCACCGCTTCGGGAGCCTCTGGTTGAAGCGGGGGAGGCGGCAATACGATGGCCGAATGGTCCACATTGAACCCCGGGTAGATGGCCAGGCAGGCCTTCAGCAGCGCCTCGCGATTTTCTTCGCTGGAGGGAATCAACACCACGCGATTGACCAGGGCGCGGGAAAACCAGCGCCGCTCGTGGCGGCGGCGCAGGACTTCCACCTGACCCAGCAGGACGTCCATTTTACGCTCCAGCCAGTCGTCAATGGCATCGTTTACCCACTGGCGGGCCAATTGTTCCTTGGCCTCGGCGATCTTGATTTGCTCCCCCTGATAAAATTCACGCGCCCGGTCGCATGCTTCCAGGCCCTTGGCGGCCCCATCGAGATCCTCGGACAACCGGGCGCGCAACGTCTTCAACCGCTCGCGGGAGGCCGATGTAATCACCATCGCGCCTCCGTCCAGGTATTCCCGCAGGGGTTCCAGCGACAAGGCCTGCAGGGCGTCGGGTTCCGTATAGGAGGAAAGGTCGAACCAGCGTTTCTTGGCGATTCCCGGCAGCGCCTGGAGCACGGCCCCGGCTTCTTCGGGGTCGTGACTGAAGACAACCACCTGTTTCACCGATGAAGGCAGCCGGCCGGACCAGACTTGAACCGCTTCCCTGGCTTCCAGCAGTTCGGCGATCTTGTCTTGGGCCGAGACCAGGATGCCCCGTTCCTGACGAAGCAGCAGGCTCCGGTTTTCCGCCAGCGCGATGCCGTCCGAGGCCTTGCTTCCGCGGGATTCAAGCGCCTCTTTTCGTTCGGCGAATGTTTTCGCGGTCAGCGGTATTTCCGGGGCTGGCGCCGGTTGGTGGGAGAGTCCGCGCCAATCCATCAGCGCGTCGATGGGCAGCATCAGGCCTTCGAATTCTTCTTCCAGGGAGACCACGATGGGATCTTCCACCTGTGCCCCCATTTCTCCCCCGCTCCAGGGTCCGACCCGCATCACCAATACGGGTTCGCGGAACATGCCCTCGGTGGGGGTTTCCAGCGCGATGCAGCGCCGGAAGCCCCGTCCCGCCAAAAGCGCCGCCAGGGTTTCGCGCACCAGGGGCAACCCCCCGCCGCAGACCAGGGGCATGTCCGCCTTGCTTTCCGCGATGCGGATTTGGCGGGTCACCTCGCGCCAGCGGCGTTTGTGGCGGTTCCCGGTTTTGCGGATGGCGTTGCGCAGGGCGTCGAAGGGCCTGGAATTGTCTGTGAGATGCCC
This sequence comes from SAR324 cluster bacterium, assembly GCA_022573975.1. GTDB lineage: Bacteria > SAR324 > SAR324 > SAR324 > JACQKK01 > JACZSY01. The sequence continues at coordinate 2,096 of JACZSY010000359.1, forward strand.
CAGATCCACCATATGGGAGAAAACGGCGCCATCGATTACCGCGCCGGTGATCCGATCCAGGGGAAGGCCCGGGCAAAGGAACAGCCCCTTCGGCTCCCGGATCAGGCCCGGACTGCCGCTGCGGGGCAATCTGGCCTGTTCCGCTTTCAGCACCTTGCGCAGCCAATCCTGTGGCGACAGGGCTTCTTCTTCCACCACGATGGCGTCGATTTCCGCAAACCCCACCAGGGAACCATGGGGCAGCGACTCGGGCCGAATTTCCCGCGATCCATTCCGCTTGGACTTGAGCCGCAGGGTGGAGATGTGGGGGTCCACGCGCACCCGGGGGAAATTGGCGGGGAATTTCCGGATGATGAATTCCGGATCGGACACCATGAAACCCAATTTCCGGTCCACCAACAGCGATACCGGCCCACGGCTCTGAATCAGCTGCTTGATTCCGTGTTCCAAGGTGGATAGTGTCAGCACCAATTCGACTGGGGGCGAGGACGCCTTGGCGCCCAGGCGGCGCAGGAAGGGCAGCCGATGATCCCATTCGGCGCCCGGAGGGACTTCGCACATGATGTAGTCCACCCCTTCCCGCCGCAATCGCTCCGGATGAAAATCCCGCAGCAGGAAAGCGATTTCCTCCGGGGCGGAAAAGATTCCAGCGGAAAAAGGATGCTTGGGCAATGCAACCCGCAGGTGGTGAAATACGTTTTTCCAGATGGGGGGCGATAACCCCATGGCTATGATTTTTACCAGCATTGGGCTTTGTCGGGGGTGGACGTTTCGGTCCCCTAGGGATTAGGATCGTTTATACAATTTAAACAGGAACCATCGAACCATCTTTCGCCATGACCGAAGAAAAAGATTCCATCGACAGTTCCAAGGACGGGCCAATTCCCGAAACGTTTGAATCCGGGCAGGAAGAACCGTCCGAAGCGGTGACCGAGTTGCCGCAACAAATCAAAATCAAGGCCGGAAACTGCAATGCTTCCGATCTGGAAAAGCTCAAACCGGTTTGTACCGTGGCCGAGCAAAATTATCAGGCCGTTCAGGAGCATATCAAGAAAATTCGGGAAGCCAACCGGGTGCTGCAAAAATTTCATGCCCGGGAAGGCGATTTGACCCCCAAAGACGTGGACCGGGCCAAAAAGCAATTTCATGAGGCAAAAAAATCATACATGCAGTTGGGCGGTCAGATCAACGAGGGAATCAAGCAGGTGTACATCACCGCCAAATCATACCCCGAAGATATTCTGGTGCAAGACCTGTACGCAACCTATCTGGCAAAATTGCTCACCTCATTGGAAACC
>JACZSY010000003.1 GCA_022573975.1 SAR324 cluster bacterium
ATTTAATTTAAAATACTCCGTTTTTAGCAGAGCTGAGGGGATAGGCGTGTAAAATTTTGCATAAGATATTGGAATGAGCGTTTAAAATACTTGTTTTTCCTCTAAAAAAGTTTGTTGAAATTTTTCAAAGTTTCCCCCCGGAGGGCCGCCGGAGGCCAATAAATCACACCCCTTTTAGTTTTGTGTACGGCTGCGTTTCGCGGCCTGGGCCAGCTTGGCCAGTTCCACCTCCAGGTGGCGGCGCTTTTCGCGCATGTATTCCCGCAATTCCTTTTTGCGCAGGAAGACGAAGAACACGCGGATGTTCTCCTGGATGCGGGTGCGTTCGCGCGACACGAATAGGGCCACCGCTCCGGCGACGGGCAGGGAAAGCAAATAGCCCAGCGCGGCCCATCCCCCGGCCGCCTGCCAGACCCAGGCGGTCTGGCCGCCCCAGAACCCCCCGAAGAAGAGCATGCCCAGGGTAATGCGGGCGGTGTCATACTGGTAACGGCCCCGGGCCAGCCGGGCGGCCAGCCAGCCGGTGAGCCAGTAGGGCAGGGCGCAGTTGAGGGCGCCCCACAGGGCCACGGGCACCATCACCAGCAACACCGACAGGGTGCGCGCCACGAAACGCGCCACCACCATGGGGGTATAATTGAGCGTGAGGTGATAGTCCTTCACGCCGGTCTTGCGGCAAAGCCGCTCGAAGTGGTTGAGCAGCAGCCGCACGCGCTCCACCTGGCCCGGGTGCTCCCGCCACAGCCTGAGGTGCGTTTCGTTCAGTTTTTTCAGGGTGCGGAAGCGCTGGCCCATGGTTCGCTGGCGGATGCGGTTGCGGCGCAGGGCGAAGAAGCGCTCCAGCCGGCGCAGCAGGTCCAGGTCGCGCCAGCTTTCCGGGTTCAGCGTGACGGCTTCCAGGCCGGCCTGAATCCGCCCGGTCAGCCGAATCACCGCCTCCTCCTCCGGTTCGCCCGGGGTGGATTCGTCCGGCGTGGACTCCACCGGCACCGGCTCGCCGAAGTTGACGAACACGCTGCTGCGGAAACGGCCCACCTCCGAAAAGTTCAACCCCACCGGCAGCACCAGGGGGGGACTGCCGCCGCGGGCCAGCGCGCCCAGGGCGATGCGGGCCGCGCCGGTCTTGAAGGTGCGCAGTTGGGAATCGGAATGGCTTTCTCCCTCGGGAAAAATCAGCAACACCTCCCCAGTGGCCAGGAAGTCGTAGCAGCGCTGGAAAGCATCCAGGTTTTTTCCCGTGGCCGGCTTGGTTGCCTCACCACCGGTAGCAGCCCCGCCGGTTTCCGCACCGCCGGATGCCGCACCGCTGGATGCCGCACCGCTGGTAGCAGCACCGCTGGCCGGAGGCTGGTCCTGGCGGCGGTAGATGGGAACGGCCTGCATGATGGCCAGCAGGGGACGCAAGAGGGGGTTCTTGAACAGGCCGCTGCGGGCCAGCGGATGAAGGAGGCGTGGCGAAACCGCTTGCAGAATCACCGCGTCCACCAGGGCGTTGGGATGATTGCCGCAGAGCACCACCGCGCCGGTGCGGGGCAGGCGCTCCAGGCCGAACACCTCGCAACGGCGGTAGAACACCCGCGTCACTATGCGGCAGAAGGCCCGGTACATCCCCTGCAGAGGGTGGATCGGTGGAATCGGTATTCGGCTTCGGATGTCCCCCATCGGTCTCGGCTCCCCGGATCGGGTGGGTTGGCGTGTGCGAATTTCCCCCGGTAATTCCTTGCAATCCTTATCACGGAATGATGCAAAAAACATGGATGGAGGCAGCAAGGAGCCAGGGTATCCGCAAGATCGCCGTGTGCTTCCCGCAAGGCGTATTCAAAGCGGTTTCGGGTAATCCGGGGCGGCCTCGACCCCCCCGCGCTCCACGGTTTTTTAAAACAGCGCATGCGGAACGGGAGGGACTCCCTTCGCCATGTAATTGTAAACACAACGCTTTTCCCCTCTCCATCTGGGCTGTTTAAAATTACCGGGAGAGGGGAGGGAAGCCGAAGGCTGGAAGGGGTGAGGCTTCGAACGCCGGGCCGAAGGCTGGAAGGGGTGAGGCTTCGCCTGGCTCCATCGGTTGCCTTTGCGATGGCCCTGGCGGAAGGAGCGTGGCGAACGCATGCCGCAAGCTGCCGCAAAAGCTTTTTTTTCAGGGGGGCTGCCCCCTCAAGCTCGCGGCCCCTGAACCGCCGGGGCCATATGACCACAAGGCCTTTGGCCTGGGGTTGCCCTGCTTCCCCGCCCCCGGGATTGGACAGCACACGGAAAAAATCCCTAGACTGTAGGAAATCCTGTCCACTACAAGCGAGGAAACACGCCATGCCGCGCGTACGAGAAATCGAAATCGAAGAGGTGCCCGAAGACACCCGGCCCATCTACCGGCGATTCGCAGCCGAATACGGACCGTTTCTGAACCAGGTCAAAATTTTCGCCCACCGGCCCGCGGCCCTGCGCCACATCATGGGCCTGCTGCTGGAGTTGGCCGAGGAGGAGATCCTGCCCAAACGCTACCTGGAAATCGTGCTGGTCACCGTTTCCAAGCTCAACGAATGCACCTACTGCGTGGCGCATCACGCGCCCCGGTTGGTGGAGCAGGGCCTGCCCCCGGAGTCCGCGGAGAACATCCTGGCCGGCACGGTGCCCGGCTTCGGCCCCGTGGACACGCTGGTGCGGGATTTCGCGGTGCAGGTGACCGAACAGCCGGGCCGCATGCGCGATAGCATGTTCGATGCGCTGAGGGAGCATTTCAGCGAGGAGCAGATCGTCGAGTTGACCCTGCGCACCGCCCTGTGCGGGTTTTTCAATCGCTTCAACGACGCGCTGCAAATCGGCATCGAGGATGGGGTGATCGAGGACATGCTCTCCAAGGGCCTCTCCGGCGGCGAGATGAAAAAACACCACCCGGAGAACCTTGAGCCCGCGCCGGAATAACAGAACGCCGATCCATCAACCAGGGAAGGGGCCACGCCTTTGAAGGCACACCATTGAGACGGAACGCATGAAAATAGGAATCGTCGGATACCCGGGGGCGGGAAAGACCACCATCTTCAACGCGCTGACCGGGTTGCGCGCGGAAACCGGCCCCGGCGGACGCACCCGGGAAAACATGGGCGCCATCAAGGTGCCCGACCCCCGGGTGGATCTGCTGGCGGAGATGCATCGCTCCAGGAAAAAAGTCTACGCCGAAACGCTGTTCGTGGACGTGGGCGCCGCACCGGAAGGCGGCGCGGCGAAGGCCGGGCTTTCCCCGCAGGTGATCGGCGCCATGCAGGGTTGCGACGCCCTGGTGCTGGTGTTGCGCGCCTTCGAGAACCCCGCGCTGGCCCAGCCCGCCGACCCCCTGCGCGACCTGCGCGACCTGGGCGCCGACCTGATCCTGGCCGACCTGGGGCCGCTGGAAAAACGGCTGGGAAAGCTCAGCAAAGAACCCGGCAAGCCCGGGGAAAAGGCCTTGCTGGAAAGATGCATCCCCCACCTGGAATCCGATGCTCCCCTCTCCACCCTGGGCCTGGATGCGGCCGGACAGGCCCTGCTCAACGGGTTCGGGCTGCTTTCCACCAAGCCGGTGCTCTACCTGCTCAATCAGGCCGAAGAAGCCATCACCGCCGGGATTCCGCCGGATCTGGCCGCGGCGATGAACACGGAGATGAACACGGCAGTGGAGGGCCGTTCCATGATGGCGATCAGCGCCCAGGTGGAAATGGACATCGCCGGGATGCCGCCCGGGGAGCAACCGGAGTTCCTGGAGGCCCTGGGGCTGGAAAGCTCCGCCCGGGACCGCTTCGTCCAGGCCGCCTACGGGCTGCTGGACCTGGTTGGTTTCCTCACCACCGGAGAGGACGAGTCCCGCGCCTGGCCCATCCGCCGGGGCACCCGCGCGGTCAAGGCGGCGGGCAAGGTTCATTCGGACATCGAGCGTGGATTCATCCGGGCGGAAGTGATCGCCTACGATGCGTTGATCGCCCTGGGCGGGGAGAAGCAGGCCCGCGACGCCGGCAAGCTGCGGCTGGAGGGCAAGGAATATGTGGTCCAGGACGGCGACGTGATCAACTTCCGCTTCAATGTGTGACGGAAACATCCACCAATCTTTCCATCCTCCCCACCATCCCCAACCGGAGCACGGCCATGATCCATACCCCCCTGTGCGATTTGCTGGAAATCCGTCATCCCGTCGTGTTGGGCGGAATGGCCAGCGGCACCTCCGTGCCGTTGGTGGCGGCCGTTTCCAACGCGGGTGGGTTGGGCACCCTGGGCGTCTCGACAATTCCTCCCGGGGATTTGCCGGGCATCATGGCCGCCATCCGCGAGGGCACCGGGAAACCCTTCGGGGTGAACTTCCTGCTCTTCATGGTAACCGGGGAGGGATTCGCCGCGGCCCTGGAGGCGGCGCCCCCGATCATGGCCTTCGCCTGGCCCCGCGCGGAACAGGATTTGGCCGATTACTTCGATCGTTCCCGGGAGGCGGGCTGCAAGGTGATGTTCTCGGCCGGCAGCGTCCCCGGCGCGCTGCGCGCGAAAGCGGCCGGCGCGGACGTGATCGTGGCCCAGGGCACCGATGGCGGGGGGCATGTGGGGTGGATGGCCAGCATGGCCCTGCTGCCCATGGTGGTGGACGCCGTGGCGCCCACTCCGGTGCTGGCCGCCGGGGGCTTCGCCGACGGGCGCGGGCTGGCGGCGGCGCTGGCCTTGGGGGCGCAGGGCGTGTTGCTGGGCACGCGCTTCCTGGCCACGGTGGAATCGCCGCTGCACCAAAACATGAAACAGGCCATCGTCGACAGCGACGGGCACGACACGGTGCTCACTGAAATTCCGGACCTGGCCCGCGACAGGGTCTGGCCCGGCGCCATGGCCCGCGCCAGGCGCAACGCCTTCATCGCGCGCTGGGCCGGGCGCGAATGGGATCTGCGCGCCAACCAGGCCGAAGCCGCCGCCGGTCTTCTGCGCGCCGCCGAAGAGGGCGACGTGGACAACGCCTCGCTTCCGTACGGGCAGGACGCGGGGCTGATCCATGACATTCCGCCCGCGGGCGATATTGTGACCCGCATCGTGGAAGAGGCGGAAGAAGTGCTCTCCAAGAGGCTGCCCGGGTTCGTCCGCAACGGCTGAGGCTTTTTTTCCGGGGCAAGAGGAAAAGAGGTTGAGGCCGCCCCGGCCTGGAATGCTCACATGGACTCGTGCAACGCCTTTCCCATTGCCGCGGGGAACTGTGGGCGGGTTGACAGGGCCCTTATCGTTCAAAACCTGTGGGAGAAATCGTGGAGAAGGCAGCAGGGAAGACGGAACCGCCGGGGCGGTTGCAGGGCGTGGCCCTCACCGTTTTGATGTGCGCGGCCCTCGCCTTTGGGCTGCTCGGCTTTTCCACGCTTCCGGCGCTGTTGCCGGTGTTGATGAGCGAATGGGCCATCAGCGGGACGGAGGCCGGGTGGGTGGCCAGCCTGATCTTCGCCGGGTACATGCTGGCCGTTCCCATCCTGCTGCCCATGACGGACCGGGTGGACGCCCGCGCGGTGTTCCTGGCCGGGGCCGTCGTGTCCTCGCTGTCCCTGGTGGGGTTCGGGATGTTCGCCGGGGGTTTCTGGAGCGGCCTGTTCTTCCGGGTGACGCTGGGCGTCGGCTTCGCGGGCGTCTACATGCCCGGCCTGAAGGTGCTGACAGACCGGCTGGACACGAAAAATCCCTCTCGCGGCATCGCTTTTTACACCTCCAGCTACCTGATCGGCGCCGCGTTGTCCTACTACCTGGCGGGCCGCATCGACGCCACGCTGGGGTGGCGCTGGGCCTTCGCCCTGATGGCGCTGGGGCCGCTGGTCTCGTTGCTGCTGGTGTGGTGGGGCACCGCGCCGGTTATCCCAAAAGCAGCCTCCAAGCCGCCGGGCGCCCCCTTCCGGCTGTTGCCGGACTTCCGGCCCGTGCTGAAAAACCGGCAGGCGTTAGGTTACATGGGGGCCTATGCCATGCACAGTTGGGAGCTCTTCGCCTCCCAGTCGTGGGTCATCGCCTTCCTCACCTTTTCCGCCGGCCTGCGCCCGGAGGCCACGGCGGGTTGGAACCTCACCGCCATCGGCTCGCTGATCACGCTGACCGCCCTGCCCGCCAGCATCCTGGGCAACGAGTTGGCCCTGCGCATCGGGCGCCGCCGCACGGTGACCATCATCATGTGGGTCTCGGCGGCCCTGGGGTGTTCCATCGGCTTCCTGGCGGATCGGCCCTTCCCCATCGTGGTGGCCCTCTGCGTGGCCTACGGCCTCACCACCACCGCCGAATCGGCCACCGTCACCGCCGGCGCGGTGATGTCCGCCACGCCCGAAACCCGGGGCGCGCTGATGGCGCTGCATTCCTTCATCGGCTTCGGCGGGGGGTTCATGGGGCCGGTGATCTTCGGGCTGGCCCTGGACCTGGCCGGGGGCCGGGAGACCGGGGCGGGCTGGCAGGCCGCCTTCATCACCGCCGGGGCCGCCGCCGCCCTGGGGCCGCTCTTCCTCTGGTGGCTGGGGGGGAAGAACGCAGGGGAAGTCCCGCAAAAGCAATAATGGCCCGGCAGCCGGGTTTCAAGCGGACAGCCGGTTCCTTCCAATTTGATTTGACGGCATAAAATAAATATAAAGAAGACCATTCCCTCCGTTCGTCTCTCTCCGGGCTTGAGGGCTGTGCCCGGTGCGTCAGGGCTGGATATGTTGGGGGCCCTGGCTGGGATTTTCCCTCGGCGGACAAGGGCTTGCGAGAGAAGGCGCCATGACCGAACCCACCCTTCCCCCCCCAAATGGTTCCGGCTCATCGATATTTTCACCGCTTCCCACCATCGGGCGATTTGAGCACCATGGCCGGGTGGGGGAGTTGTTTCCCATCACCCTGGCCAATTTGTTCTATAAGGCGATCACCCTTGGGATTTACCATTTCTGGGGCAAGACCCGGGTGCGCCGCTACCTGTGGGGCCGCACCTCGTTCGAGGGGGACGCCCTGGAATACACCGGAGAGGGCATCGAACTGTTCAAGGGGTTGCTTTTCAGCCTGAAATGGTTGCTCCCCCCGATCCTCTTCTTTGTTATGATTATTGTTTTCTTCATAATTGGACTGGTTTCCAAAGATTCTTCACTCCTCCCATTCATTTTCGTCTTGTTCATCTATGGCTATGTGATTTTTTTGATGGGATATGGGCGTTACAGCGCCAGGAAATACATGTTCGGCCACACCCGGTGGCGGGGCATCCGGCTGGGCCTTTCCGGTTCGGCCAAGGATCATGCCCTGAAGGGCTTGCGATACACCTTCCTCACCGCTATAACGCTTGGCATCTACACGCCCTTCATGCGCAACCATCTGGCCGCCAATTTCATCAATCACACCTGGATCGGCGACAGGAAATTGCATTATCCCACGGGCAAGGGGATAGCGGTGGGTTTCGTCGGCCGATTTTGGGGCATGGTGGCCATGGGCGCGGCCTATACCTTCATCAGGGATTTGGCATACCAAAAAACGGTTCAGGGCCTCGCGGACTATTTTATCCGCACGATGGACGCCTCGGACAAGAGCATCATTTTCATGTTCCAGGCCTTGGTCATTTTCCTCGCCGCACTCTATTATATTCCCTTCGCCATGATCTGGTTCTGGTACCGCGCCGGTGAGATACGCATTTTCATCGACAACACCGAAATTGAAGGCGCCCACCTGCAAACGAACTTCGATACCGGTCCGTTCGTCTGGCTGCGCATCACCAACATCGCCGCGGTGCTGGTAACCCTCGGGCTGGCTTTTCCCTGGGCGGCGGTGCGCACGGCGCGGTTCTTTTCAAACCACATCAGGATTGTTGGAACCCTCGACCTGTCTTCAATCGGCCAGAGTTCCGAGGAGGTGCTGCGGGAAGGCGAAGGGTTGGCCGAGGTGTTTGACCTTGGAATCATCTAAACAAAAGAAAGGCCGCCATGAGCGTCGAAGATCGTCTCAACGAACTGGGCATCACCCTGCCCGCCATTCCCGAACCGGTGGGCAATTACGTGGCCGCCGTGCGGACGGGCAATCTGCTCTATCTGGGAGGCCAGGGGAGCGTGAACGCGGAGGGCGTCTACTTCTCCGGCAAGGTGGGGGCGGATTTCACGGTGGACGAGGCCTACCGGCACGCGCGCGCCATCGCCCTGCAACAGGTGGCCGTGATGAAGTCCGTGCTGGGAAGCCTGGAGCGGGTCAACCGTATCGTCAAGGTATTGGGCATGGTCAATGCCGGCCCCGATTTCACCCAGCACCCCCAGGTGATCAACGGGTTTTCGGACACGCTGGTGGAAATCTTCGGTGAAAAGGGCCGCCATGCCCGCTCGGCGGTGGGGATGGGTTCCCTGCCCATGAACATTCCGGTGGAAGTCGAATTGATCGTGGAAGTGACGGACTGAACGTCCCGGCCCCGGCCGTGGGGCGCCCTACCCAGGCCCGGCCGGCGGCCATGCGATCACAGGCCTTTTATCAGGCATTTGACCAACCCAATGCGTGGGGGATTTCATCCCCCACACCCCCAGACCATTTTTTTGGAAAAAATGGATTAAAACTTTTATTTTACTTGTTTTTCTCATCGGAAAGTTTGTTGAAACTTTTCAAAGTTTCCCCCCGGCGGGCCGCCGGAGGCGCCCCTCTCCTGCTCTCATAGAGTTGGTCACAGGCCCGTGCGATGGCCTTGCGGTGTTGCGGGGGTTCAACCTGAAATCCGCCGTGGCGGGCCGGGCGCGAGAGCCTGGGGGGGATGCCGCCCTTAGGACGGCTCCACCGATCCTTCCGGCCCCAGCGGTTTCAGAAAGATGATCAGTTGCGGCAACAGGGTCAGCGCGGTGAGCAGCGCGATGACCATGGCCAGGCCCGTGAGGAGCCCAAAGTAGATGCTGGGGATGAAGTTGGACAGCACCAGGATGGAAAAGCCGATGATGATGGTGATGGAAGTATAGTACATGGCGTAGCCGATGCTCAGGTGGCAGCGATGCATGGTGGCCAGGTAGTTGCGGTCCTTGGGAAATTCCTCCTTGAACCTGTGGATGTAGTGGATGGTGTTGTCCACGGCAATCCCGACGCTGATCGCCGCGATGGTGATGGTCATCAAATCGAGCGGGATTTTGGCCCAACCCATCAGTCCCAGCACCACCCCGACGGAAAGGATATTGGGAAGAATGGCGATGAGGGAAATGGTCAGGGAACGGAACAGGATCAGAAACATCGCTATCAGCGCGAGGAGCACCACGCCCAGGGTCATGATTTGCGATTTAAAGAGACTTTGCAGCATGTTGTTGTAAAGCACCAGCAAACCGGCCACCTGGAACCGGTCTTCGGTCAACCCCATCTTTTCTTTCAGGTCTCTCTTGATCTTTTTCAGCAACTCGTTCCGCCGCAGGGCCGGGTCCGAATCGCGCACCAGGATCGAAAAGCGAACCTGATTGTTCTCCACGGAGACATAAGGATCGAGCACGATTTTCCGGTATTTTTCGGGCAGTTCGTTGTAGAGCAGGGCCAGGGCGAAGTTGTCCAGCGGGTCGCCATCGTTGAGGGATTTACCGACTTTGAGCATGGTGCCCAATGAGAGCACCTTGCCGGTTTCCGGCAGGTTGGCCAGATAGTCATGAATCTTTTCCACCTCTTCCATCTTTTCGGCGGTAAACCAGTATTGCGCCTGGCCCTTGGCCTCCTCGAACTCTTGTTCGAATGCATCGAACTCCTCGTCCTCCTCATCTTCCCCGTCCTCTCCCGTGTTGCCGGCCGGGGGCGCCTTCCGCCCGGGTTTCGGGCCGGGCTGTGTCTCCGTCTTCGGCTCCGTCTTCGGTTCCGTATTGAAGTTGAGCACCACGTCGAAAGGCGTGGTGCCTCCAAATTCCTGGTCGATCACCTTCATCCCCTGATAAATATCCGTATTTTCCTTGAAGTAATCGATGAAGCTGTTCTCAACCATCAGCCGGGAGGCCCCGGCCACACAGACCACCAATACGATGCCGCTGACGACGAGAATGCTTTTTCCGTATTTCTCGGTCATGTTGGCCAGCACCTTGGTCAACCCGAAAAAGTTTTCGAAGGAAGTGTTGGGTGCGGCCTTGGGCAGCAGAACCAGCACCGTCGGGAAAACCAGGAACACCAGCACCAATGAAATGGCGATTCCGGCGGACATCATCCAGCCGAAATTGATGACCGGCAAAATGCCGCTGAGGAGGAGCGAACTGAAGCCGGCAATGGTGGTGGTGACCATGAAAAGACAGGGCTTGCCCATGAAGATCACAGTATCCTCGACCAGTTGCCGTTGATCGGCCTCGGGGTCGATTGTCACCAGTTCCCGGTAACGGACGATCAGGTGGATGGTGAGCGCCATGGTGATGATGATTTGCAGGGAGATGAAATTGGAGGAAATGACCGTGACCTCCCAACCGAACATGCCCAACAATCCGCTGGTGGCCACCACGGAGAACGCGCAGGTGACGAGGGGAAGAACAATCCAGCGGAATTGCCGGAAAATGATCCACAAGGTGATGATGAGAAAGAAGAAAACGCCCAGCCCGAAAACCAGCAGATCGTCTTTGATGAAGGTGATCAGGTCATCGGCGATCATGGTGACGCCGCCCAGGAACAGTTCGGCCTCGCCGCGGTAATTATCCATCACGGCGCGAACGGCGAGAATCGTTTGATGTGCCTCGATCCGCACTCTGTCCCGATGTTTTTTGAACTCGGCGTGCAACCGGTCCAGTTCCCCTCGTTCCTCCGGGCTCAGCCCGCCCGCCCTTCTCTTTTCGCGCAACTGGTAGCGGCGGTCGATAAACTTCCGCCGGGCGGGGTCGTCGTCCAGGACGACCTGCAGCGCCGTGGTTTTGAAATCGCGGCTGACCAGCAGGTTTTTGTATATGGGACTGTTTCGAAATTCTTTTTCGGCCAGCGTCTTGTCTATTTGATGGGATTCAAGGGAGGGTACGTCCTTCAGCAGTTCCTTGAGCGGCTTGGGCGGGCTTTCCATCAAGGGCACGTCCAGGATGGAAACGATGGACGCCACCCCCTTGACGGCGATCAGCTCCTTCTTGAGGCGGCGTAGATTTTCCAGCGTTGAATCGGCGAGCAGGCCGTCGTTTTTCGGCGCATAGGTGATGACCAGGAAATCGGGGGTGCTGTAGCGCGCATTGATGACCCTGGTGATGCGAAGGTCCTCGTCGCCTTCCAGCATGAGGGTCTCCGCCGAGGCATCGACCTCCAGTTTGGTTGCCTGATACCCCAAAAACGCGATGGCGATGCAGATGAGGGTGAGAACGGTGCGGGGAAAGGCCAGCACATAATTCCGGTAGATGGATCTAAGCATCACGTCTGCCCGCGATTGAAACTATTTTTTAACGGAGGGAGTTATCAATCCCCCTGTTTCCCGCAATTTTTTGAGGACGTCCTCAATGGTTCCCTTTCTCAGCAGCCCATTGAACTGAGAACGGTAAGTCTGAACCACGCTGACGCCCAGTATGACGATGTCATACACCCTCCATCCCCTCCGCTTCGATTTCCAGAACTTGTACACCATGTCCTTCTTGTCGGTCTTGGAAACCAGGCGGGTCAGGACATGGATCCGCTTTTTAACCTGTGTCGCGTTCTCAATGACCACATTTTCATCGGTGTAGAGATCCAATTTTTCCAGATAGGATTCCTGCAGCCGCTTGACGAAGAGAGCGAGAAATTCCTTTTTCTGGGCCCTGGTCATGTTGACCCAGTGCTTCCTGCCCAGGCTATTCCTGGCCATCACTTTAAAGTCGAAGAGCGGGTTTACCACCTCGACAATCCGTTTGTTTCTTTCCTTTTTGTCCAGCGTTTTGTTTTTCAGAAGTTGGATCACCGTGCCGATCTTTTCACTGGTGATTCTTAAAACCTCACTTTTTTCATCGGCCAGTACCGGGTGAACGGAAAAAATGGCGCAGATGGAAAAAATCGCCGCCACGATCAACGGTTTCATCATGATTTACTCCAGTATCTTCTTCCTGCGGTTCTGTTCGTAGACATCCCTCAAAAATGGATAGAGGTCGATGGCGTCTTTTTTCAGGTTCTCATACTCCCCGATATGAAGGGAGGTGTCGTTGACTTTTTCAAATATTCGAACAGCCAACTCTTTCCGGGACGGATCGATAAATCGCTTGGGATCCAGGTAATAATCCGGAGCGAGGCTGAAAATGTCCCGCAGATTGGACGGCCCCAGGATGGGCAGGACAATATGGGGGCCGGCGCCCACCCCCCAAAATCCCAGCGTCTGTCCGAAGTCCTCTTCGTGGGCTTCCAGGCCGAACCATATCTTCGCCGGGTCCCACAACCCCAGCAGGCCAAGGGTCGAATTGATGCAAAAACGCAACAACTCTTCCCCCGCATTGAGGAATTTGGCCTGCAACACGTTGTTGATGAAGCGAACCGGGAAGAGCAGATTGCGCCAAAAATCGGCGATCCTCCGCCGCCCGAATTCGGGCACGACGAAACGATATCCCCTGGCCGCGGGATCGAAGACATAAATGTAAAATCCATCGTTGAACGATGTGACGACGCGGTTGTAACCCTCGAAGGGATCGGAAATCGTGGCATCCAACGATTTTCCGAATTCCTCCTCGAACCCATCGAATTCATCGTCGTCATCGTCGTCATCGTCATCCTTGGCGTCACCCCGGAGGTCCCTGTTTTTTTCGGGGGCGGCGGTTTTCTCCTCCGTTTGGGTTTTCCGCTCCGGCGGCCTTCCACCGGGGGCCGGGGCATGCAAACCAACCAGTGTGATTCCGCTGTCCGGAGCGTTGGAAGCGTCATCGGGTCCGGTATCGCCGGCCCGGGCGGGAGGGGATACACGGCCAACGGCCGCAACAACCGCACCGGCCCCACCGCCCGCACCATCCGCGGCGATTGCACCGCCCGCACTGGCCGCACCGTCCCGGCAGGAGCCGTGGTTATTGGGATAGGGTCCAACAATCATGGCGGCCTGAAGTTCCGATCCCAATAAAAACCAGGGAATCAAAATACAGGTGACTACTCGAACGGCCTTTTTCAAATCCACTTCCTGTTTCGTGGGAATTCGGATTCGCGCCTTTTTTCGCAGAGGCCGAACCTGCAATTTTGACCATCACGCCGCCCCATCGGTTCACAGCGGCCTGGAACGGCAGGACATGGAACCAAATGACATGGGACAGGAATATCCTGTTTTTACAAAAATTTCCAGGGTGGAAATTTCCAGAGCCCTTCACAACCCAGTGGCCGTCAGATCGTTTTTACCGTTCATAAGCGTCCATAAGGAAGAATTCCAACTGCGCCCCGTCAGGAATCTGAACGCGCCCGCGGTGAATTCAACCTCCGCGTTTTCCCCCATCGACGTTTTTCCCATCCAGCGCCAACGCAAAAGCACCAGGGCCAGCGGTCATTTCGCCTTCCTGCCGCTGCCGGCGGCAGGGCGGATGCGGGCGTAGGCGCCCTCCACGAATCCCGCCAGCAAAAAGAAGGCCCAATGGGCATGGTAAGCGCCCAGCACCGGTGAAAAAAAGCCGATTGCCGCCACCAGCGCTCCGGAAAAGGCGAACAATCGCCAGCCGAGACTGGTCAATCCGGTGGTTCGGCCCGCGATGAACGCGGCATGGCCATACATGCGCCATGCGAACCAAATGGCCAGCAGCAATCCAAGGAAGCCATACCTGCGGAACAGATCCGACCAAAAGGGACGGTCCGGCGAGAATGGACTCAATTTGTTTTCCAGGGAAACATCCAGGCCCCACAGCGGCGAAAAGAACAACGTGTCCAGCATCGATCCGATCACGGTGCCGAATTTCAGGGGGTTGGGGTTGGGGGTTTTCACCGGGCGCGTTTCCGCCTGGAAAGCGCGCGCCCGCTGGGTCAGTATCGACAATCGGTTTTCACTGTCATATTCCAGCCCACGGAAATCGTCGTTGATCACGCGCTGTCCGGAATCGGAATCCTGGCTCGGCCGGTAGGGGTCGCCCGCGAGGTTTTCCAGCCGCCAGAACAAAAAACCCTCGTGAAACCAGGCCGGCAGCCGGAGGGTCAGCGAGGCCGTGCCGGACTCGCCGGGAGCGAGCGACAAGGCGAGGGGCGCCCGGGCCAAAACATGATAACGGAGGGGGCCTTGTTGGGGCGCGACCAACACCCGGACGGCGATTTGATAGGGGAAATTTTCATTGTGGCCTATTTTCCGCCATCCGGTGTTGAGCAGTTCGAACGCCACGGTGATGCTTTTGCGGGAATAAAGGCGTTCGGGGATGGGTTGGGTCAGGGTCAGGCGGAAGGGAGCGCGGGCGGGGTCTTTGAGCAAAACCCGGTCGGTATATTCCGGAGCCAATCCATAAACGAATACCATGGCCAGCAAAAATCCGAACACAGAACCGTTGGCCAGCAATCTCGCTCCGGGCTCACCGGAGGATTTCAAAAATCCACCCAACAAAACCAGGCCCAGGAACACCACCGCCAGTTCCAGGGGGCCGCTTCCGGCGATGACCCCCAACCCGGCCAGAAGAACCATCACGATCAAAATCCACTTGCTCCAACCTTCCCTGTATTCTTCGAGCGCCACCACCAAGGCCACCGCGATGGGAGGCGTCAGGAAAACCAGGAAGAGCAGGTATTGGAAGGATGAGTCGAACCCGGCGGTGAACTGAAACGGCCAGGGGCCTTCCGGCCCGCAGTTGAAAATTTCGCAACCGGGGCTCCAATAGAACCGCAGCAGCCATCCCAACCCTCCTATCGCCAGGGAGGCCCCGAGCACGATGGCGCATCCCCGGGCCAAGGGGTTGGCATCCAATCCGCCTTTGGCAAACCGGTACGCCGCGGCTCCCCAGATGAAATGAAGCCAGGTCAGCCCCATCACAACCGCCCCCATCGCCCACTGACCGCGCCAGGCCGCCAGGGCGGAGATGCATAACCCCAGCAACAGCCCGGGCAACAAGGCCGGAATCACCCGCAACCACCCCCCTTTCGCCAACAACAGCAGGGTCAATACCCCGCCCAGGGCCAGGGCCAAAGGGTAAACCGCTCCCGATTCCAACTTCAGCAGCGCCCAGGGCATGCAAAGGGCGATCACTCCCGCCCAAAAATACGAAGGCGCACGGAAAATCCGATCCAAACCCCTGCTTTTCCCTCGAAATGTTTCGCTTGCCATGAAAAATGAGATTGGCTATAAAAAAAAGTTGCGGTAAAACCCGGTTGTTGATAGCTTAGTGGATTCAACCCGATGCATTCCGCCTAGTTTCATATCAGGGTGGCGCATGGATTCCAAGGGTTCAATCGGGCTTGAGATGGAACCGGAGCGGAAAGGCTTCCCACCGTTCTGTCAGGCAGGACGTGAGACCTTTCGAGGGGATTCCTCAGGGAATCGGTACCCAAGGTGTTTTCCCTTGAGCACGCTAAAATGAAACGGATGGCCGGAATGCCTCCGATTTTCCGTGGTCGTCTGATGGCCTCCAGTTGTCCCTGGCTGCCGGGCGGGTTCGCGGTGCCTGTTGCGCTGGTTGCCACGGGCTGTGAGAGCGCCGTGTGGCGGAGGACCGCCATCGTCATGACCAAAGGGAAAAGGGCGGCAAGCGCAAAAATGTTGAAACACGGTTTTTAATGAAACACGGTTTTTAATGAAACACCGATTTTAATGAAACACGGTTTTTAATGAAACACGGTTTTTAATGAAACACCGATGCCATGACCAGGCATGAAGGAACCGGACAAGGAATCGAACAGCGGCGCAACTCCCTGCCCAGCGGGAATCGAAGCACCGAAACCTGAAAGAATCGACCACAGCGGCACCCGGTTCCGACTGGAAATTTTTCCATTGGAATTCAACAGTGCCGACAGGCAGCTAAAAAGGCGCGAGACATGCCGACATTGAACCAGTTGGTCAGAAAAAAGCGGAAGGCCAAGCAGACCAAGGCCAAAACCCCCGCGCTGCAGGCCTGTCCCCAGAAAAGAGGGGTTTGCGTGAGGGTTTACACCACCACTCCCAAAAAACCCAATTCGGCCATCCGCAAGGTGGCGCGGGTGCGGCTCACCAACGGGATCGAGGTCAACAGCTACATTCCAGGCATCGGGCACAACCTGCAGGAGCACTCGGTGGTGTTGATCCGCGGCGGCCGGGTGAAGGATTTGCCCGGGGTGCGGTACCACATTGTCCGCGGCACCCTGGACACCGCGCCAACGGCCGACCGCAAACAAAGCCGTTCCAAATACGGCACCAAGCGCAGTTGACACGGCGGTGATTGACACTGCGGCGATTAACACTGCGGCGATTGACGGCCAAGCGATGAACAGCGAATTTTCCGGCAAGGCGACTGAGAGCGCAAGCGCATAAAGAGCACACGATTACCATGTCCAGAAGAAGACCCGCGGAAATCCGCAAAATACTGCCCGACCCCCGGTTCAACGATTTGTTGATCGCGAAATTCTGCAACGTGCTGATGGAGGACGGCAAAAAAAGCGTGGCGCGCAAAATCCTCTACCGGGCGATGGAGGAAATCGGCGCCCGGGAAAAAGAGTTTCCGCCGCTGGAAATCGTCAAGTCGGCCGTGGATCACGTCAAGCCCACCGTGGAGGTGAAATCCCGGCGGGTGGGCGGCTCCACCTACCAGGTGCCGGTGGAGGTTCGCCACCAAAGGCGGGCGGCCCTGGCCATCCGTTGGATCATTCAACACGCCCAGGCCAGGAACGGGAAAACGATGGAATCCAAATTGGCCAACGAATTGCTGGACGCCTTCAACAATCGGGGGGGTGCCATCCGCAAGAAGGAAGACGTTCACAGAATGGCCGATGCCAACAAGGCCTTCGCCCATTATCGCTGGTGAGAATTATTTTACCGAACCCTGAACCGGCCTGCCCTGAAATTTTTTTTCAATCCTGAAAGTTCACCAAACCCGATCGTCGCATATACTGGAGTTTAAGCGTCCGTGCCCAGACAACACCCTATCGACCATTACCGGAACATCGGCATCATGGCCCACATCGATGCCGGCAAGACCACCACCACCGAACGTGTGCTGTTTTACACCGGGCGCAGCCACAAGATGGGAGAGGTGCATGAAGGCGCGGCCACCATGGACTGGATGGAACAAGAGCAGGAGCGGGGCATCACCATCACTTCGGCGGCCACCTTCTGCCAATGGGAGGTGGATGGCGAGGAGTATTTCATCAATATCATCGATACCCCCGGCCATGTGGATTTCACCATCGAGGTGGAACGTTCCTTGAGGGTGCTCGACGGCGTGATCGCCATATTCGATGCGGTCAACGGCGTGGAACCGCAGTCCGAGACCGTATGGCGTCAGGCGGACAAGTACAACGTGCCCCGCATGGGCTTCATCAACAAAATGGACCGGGTGGGCGCCGATTTCGACAAATCGGTCGAGAGCATGCGCGAGCGGCTCAAAGCCAAGCCGGTGGCCCTGCAAATTCCGATCGGGATCGAGGACAAATTCAAGGGCATGATCGACCTGGTGCGCATGAAAGGGATCGTTTTCCAGGAAGAAACCCTCGGGGCCAAGTTCGACGTGGGGGAAATTCCCGCGGAACTGCGCGAGGCGGCCGAACAGGCCAGGTTGAAAATGCTCGACCTCATCTCGGTGGTGGACGACGACCTGACCGAGAAAATCCTGGAAGGCCGGGAAATCGCCCCGGAGGATATCGAGCGGGCCATCCGCACCGGCACCATCGGCGGACATTTCGTACCGGTGCTGCTGGGTTCGGCCTTCAAGAACAAGGGCGTACAGCAGTTGCTGGACGGCGTGGTGAAATACCTTCCCTCCCCCCTGGATGTCCCTCCGATCAAAGGCCTCTCCCCCGACGGCAAAACAACCATCGAACGCAAAACCAGCGACGACGAGCCGTTTTCCGCCCTGAGCTTCAAGGTGATGAGCGACCCTTACGTGGGCCAGCTCACCTATTTCAGGGTGTATTCGGGGAAGATCGCCCAGGGCATGCAGGTCTTCAACCCGGCCAAGGGCAAAAAAGAGCGGGTGGGGCGCATCATGCGCATGCACGCCAACAAGCGCGAGGAGGTGAGCGAGGTGTACGCCGGGGACATCGCCGCGGGCATCGGCCTCCACGCCAATACCGGCGACACCTTCTGCGACCCCAACCACATCATCGTGCTGGAAAAGATGGATTTTCCCGAACCGGTGATCGACATCGCCCTGGAGCCCAAAACCAAGGCCGACTACGAGAAAATGGGCACGGCCCTGCAGCGGCTTACCCAGGAAGACCCCTCGTTCCGGGTGCATACCGACGAGGAGACCAACCAGACCATCATTTCCGGCATGGGCGAGCTGCACCTGGAAATCATCGTGGACCGGTTGAGACGCGAGTTCAAGGTGTCCAGCAGCGTGGGCAAGCCCCAGGTGGCCTACCGCGAAACAGTCACCAGGCCCATTGAAGTCAACAACAAATATGTCAAGCAGACCGGAGGGCGCGGTCAATACGCCCATACGGTGATCAAGGTGGAACCCCTGGCTCCGGGTTCGGGGTTCGAGTTCGAAAACAAGATCGTGGGGGGCAATATTCCCAGGGAATACATCCCCGCGGTGGAAAAGGGATTGCGCGAGGCGTTGTCTTCGGGGGTGATGGCCGGATATCCCGTGGTGGACTTGCGGGTGACCCTGGAAGATGGGTCCTACCACGATGTGGATTCTTCGGAAATCGCCTTTAAGATTTGCGCCTCCATGGCCCTCAAGGACGCCATGCGCAGGGGCAGGCCGGTTTTGCTGGAGCCGTTCATGAAGGTCGAAGTGGTCGTTCCCACCGATTACATGGGAGAGGTGATGGGCGATCTCAACTCGCGCCGCGGCCACATCAAGGGCATGGAGGAACGCTCGGGTGCCCAGGTGATCGGGGCCGATGTGCCCCTGGGGGAAATGTTCGGTTATTCCACCGTGCTGCGCTCCATGTCCCAGGGCCGCGCGACCTTTACCATGCAGTTTTCACATTATGAAAAAGTGCCCGGTTCGGTTTCGGATGAACTGTTGGCCCGAAAAGCGGGATGATATTTCGCCAGGAGCACCCGGAAGGTCATCGTGCATCGAAGCGAAGATGCGCACCACGCACAAACACAGGAGAAGGGTAAGATGGCAAAGGAAAAATTCGATCGCTCCAAGCCCCACGTCAACGTGGGAACGATCGGCCATGTGGACCACGGCAAAACCACGCTGACCGCGGCAATCACCAAGGTCGCGGCGTTGAAGAACCAGGCCACCTTCACCGCCTTCGACCAGATCGACAAGGCGCCGGAGGAAAAAGCCCGCGGCATCACCATCGCCACGGCCCACGTCGAATATGAGACCGACAACCGCCATTACGCGCATGTGGACTGCCCGGGACACGCCGATTATGTGAAGAACATGATCACCGGCGCCGCCCAGATGGACGGCGCGATCCTGGTGGTGGACGCCTCCGAGGGGCCGATGCCCCAGACCCGGGAGCACATCCTGCTGGCCCGTCAGGTGGGCGTACCTTCTATCGTGGTCTTCATGAACAAGGTGGATTTGGCCGATGAGGAATTGCTGGAGCTGGTGGAACTGGAAATCCGCGAAGAGCTTACCAAGTACGATTTTCCCGGAGACGATATTCCGTTCGTAATGGGCTCCGCCTCCAAGGCGCTGGAATCAAAGAGCGAAGACACCGGCGCCGAGGAATACAAGTGCATCCTGGACCTGCTGGAAGCGGTGGACTCCTATATTCCCATCCCGACCCGCGTTCTTGACAAGCCCTTCCTGATGCCGGTGGAGGACGTGTTCTCCATCTCCGGCCGCGGCACCGTGGCCACCGGCCGGGTGGAACGCGGCATTGTCAAGGTGGGCGAGACCGTGGAAATCGTGGGCATCAAGGAAACCGCCTCCACCGTGGTCACCGGCGTGGAAATGTTCCGCAAGCTGCTGGACGAAGGCCAGGCGGGAGACAACGTCGGCCTGCTGCTGCGGGGCGTCAAGCGCGAGGAAATAGAACGCGGCCAGGTGATCGCCAAGCCGGGTTCCATCACCCCCCACACCGACTTCCGGGGCCAGGTGTACGTGCTGACCCAGGATGAAGGCGGGCGCCACAAGCCGTTCTTCGACAACTACCGCCCGCAGTTCTATTTCCGCACCACGGACGTGACGGGCGTGATCAGCCTGCCCGAGGGCATCAAGATGGTGATGCCGGGAGACAACGTGGAAATCAACGTGGAACTGATCACCCCCATCGCCATGGAAACCGAACTGCGCTTCGCCATCCGCGAGGGCGGCCGCACCATTGGCTCCGGGGTGATCTCCGAAGTCACCAAATAACCAGGCCGCGCCGTTTGGCGAGCCGCCGGGAAGACCCCATGACGCAACAAATCAAAGTCCGCTTCAAGGCCTACGATCACACCCTTCTGGACCAAACGGTGCGGGAGATTGTCAACGCGGTGAAACGCACCGGGGCGGATGTCAACGGCCCCATTCCGCTGCCCACCCAACGCACGGTGATCACGGTGTTGCGGTCTCCGCACGTGGACAAGAAATCGCGGGAACAGTTCGAGACCCGCACCCACAAGCGGTTGATGTACATCATCGATCCCACGCCGCAGACCATGGAAGCCCTGATGCGTCTCGAAATCTCCGCCGGCGTGGACATTACGATGAAGCAGGACTGAAGCCGCCCCCCGGGCCACCGATTGGCGCCCGGCAACCTTTCCATCCCATGATTCGCGGCCGGGATGGAAGACCACTTTTTGGATGGACCACCAGCAACCATGAGCAAGGTGCCGGTCATCAAGATGGATCAATCCAAGGCGGACGCGCTGGAAATGCCCGACTGGATTTCCTCCGCGCCCTTCAACCCGCTGTTGATCAAGGACGCGGTGGTGTATCAGCAGGCCAAGATGCGCCAGGGCACCCATTCCTCCAAATCCCGCGGTCAGGTCACCGGCAGCACCCGCAAGCTTTACCGCCAGAAGGGCACCGGAAATGCGCGGGTGGGAGACAACAAGGCGACCCAGCGCCGCGGCGGTGGAATACCCCACGGCCCGAAACCCCGCGACCATGCCTTCAAGCTCAACAAAAAGGTGCGCAAGCAGGCCCTGCGTTCGGCCTTGGCGGAAAAACTGCGCTCCAAATGCCTGCTGGTGGTGGAGAAGATCGAACCGGAAACCCATAAAACGGGGCCTTTCGCCAAGTGGCTGCAGGAACTCAACGCGCCCGAAGCGCTGATCGTGACCGATCGCATCGGCGAAAATCTGGCCCGGGCCACCGGCAATCTGCCCAGCGTAATGGTGATTCATTTCGGGCAGCTCAACGTCTACAACCTGCTGGTGTTCGAAAAAGCGATTTTCTCCCGCGAGGCCTTGTCGGCCCTGGAGGAAAGGTTGGCCCTATGAACCTGAAAGTATTGAAGACCCCGCGCCTCACCGAAAAATCGGTGCTCCAGAAGGAAGTGTCCAATCAGGTGACCTTCATGGTGAACAAGGCCGCCAACAAGATCGAGATCAAGCGCACCATCGAGCAGGTGTTCAAGGTGACCGTGCTCAACGTGAACACCATCAGCAACCGGGGCAAGAAAAAACGGATGGGACGGTTCACGGGCCGCAGGCCGGACTGGAAAAAGGCCATCGTCACCTTGAAAGAGGGCGACAAGATCGAATATTTCGAGGGCGCATGACCGCTCATGGGCCGGTGCGCTCCGGCCCACCCATGGAACAGGGACGCCCCATGGGCGGCAGCTTGAGCGCGGAACTTTTACCGCCAAACCCTTTGCGTCCGGATTCACCGCTGGCGGCCCAGGCCGCCGGTTGACACAGGAAAAGAGAAAAACCGCCGATCATCATGCCCATACGCAAATACAAGCCAACATCGCCCGGCAGACGCGGCATGAGCGTGTCCACCTTCGAGGAGCTGACCACCGGCAACACGCCCGAACGCTCCCTGTTGCGGCCGCTGAAGAAGTCCGGCGGACGCAACAACCGGGGGCGGATCACCGTGCGCCACCGCGGCGGCGGGCACAAGCGCCGCTACCGGATAATCGATTTCAAGCGCAACAAAATCGGCGTGCCCGGGCGGATCGCCACCATCGAATACGATCCCAACCGCAACGCCCGCATCTCCCTGGTGATCTACGCGGACGGGGAAAAGCGTTATATCATCTCCCCCAACACCATTGCCGTCGGCGACACGGTGATGTCCGGGCCGGAGGCGGAAATCCGGGTGGGCAATACGCTGCCACTGCGCAATATTCCCCTGGGCAGCATCGTACATTGCGTGGAACTCAAGGCGGGCAAGGGCGCGCAACTGGCCCGGGCCGCCGGAACCTCGGTGGTGCTGGCCGCCAAGGACGACAACTACGCCCAGATCCGGCTGCGCTCCGGGGAGATTCGCAAGGTGCGGCTGGAATGCATGGCCACCATGGGCGAGGTGGGCAATGGTGATCACAGACACATCCAACTGGGCAAGGCCGGCCGGAAACGCTGGCTGGGCATCCGGCCCACCGTGCGCGGGGTGGCCATGAATCCCGTCGACCACCCCCATGGGGGCGGCGAGGGAAAGACTTCGGGTGGACGGCACCCGGTGACCCCCTGGGGCAAACCCACCAAAGGTCACCGCACGCGCCGCAACAAGCGCACCGACCCGATGCGGGTGCGGCGCAGGAAATAACCCCGCCGGGCAACCGCCCGGGGCTGGAGATATCCGCTTCGGGCTGGAGATGGAGCGGAGGAAATAAATTGGAACACAGCATCCTGCAAGGAGCTTAAGTGCCAAGATCATTGAAAAAAGGACCGTTCGTCGACAAGCACCTGATGACAAAGGTACTGCGGGCAAAAGAAACCGACGACAGGAGGCTGATTCGCACCTGGTCCCGCAGGTCGGTGATCCTGCCCGAATTCGTCGGGGTCAACCTGGCGGTTCACAACGGGAACAAGCACATTCCGGTGCTGATTACGGAAAACATGGTGGGACATAAACTGGGCGAGTTCGCCCCCACCCGCACCTATCGGGGGCATACCTCGAAAACCGACCACCGCGGCGGCCGCTAGGGAACCAACACACGGCGCCGGTGAACGGCGCCAAAAATATGGCACAGGGCGGAATCGCCGCCCGCGGCGAGAAGTCCGCTTGAAGGCGGCATAACCCAAAGCAAGCAAACTGGCACGGCGATCATGGCGGACAGTACGACAGAAAAGGCAACCTCGGCGGCATCCTATACGGCCGTCGCCAAAGGTATTCGCATCTCGCCGCGAAAGGTGCGGCTGGTGATCGACCTGATTCGGGGAAAGAACGTGGCCCTGGCCCTGGGCATCCTGGACAGCGTCAACAAGGGCTCGGCCCCGGTGGTCAAGACCCTGCTCAAATCGGCCATCGCCAACGCGGAAAACCAGAACGAGAATATCGAGGTGGACACCCTTGTGATCCAGAAAGCGTTCGTGGACGCGGGACCCACCCTGAAGCGCTGGAGGCCCCGCGCGATGGGACGGGCCTCGCCCATCCGCAAGCGCAGCAGCCGCATCACGCTGACGGTGGGTTGAAAAACGGTGGGCTGATTAAACGGGTGGGTCGATTTAACGGTGGTTGGACAAACGGTGGTTGGACAAACGGTGGTTGAAATAATCAGAGGGTTGAAAATTCATGGATTCGATAATTCCGTGGGATGACACCAAGGAGGAACAGTGGGTCAAAAAGTAAATCCAATCGGCTTCAGGCTCATCCTCACCAAAAACTGGACCAGCAAATGGTATGCGGACCGCCGCACCTACGCCGACCAGTTGGAAGCGGATTTCAAGGTCACCCAGTATATCAAGAAGCACCTCAAGCATGCGGGGATTTCCCGCATCGAGGTGGAGCGGGCGGCCCAGAAAATCAAGGTGACCATCTTCGCTTCGCGCCCCGGGATCATCATTGGCCGGAAAGGCGAAGCCGCCGATCAGCTAAAGGATGAACTGGTCAAACTGGGCAAGACCGACGTCACGATCAACATCAAGGAAGTGAAACGCCCGGAAATCGACGCCCAGTTGCTGGCGGAAAACATCGCCACCCAGCTGGAGCGGCGCATCGCCTTCCGCCGGGCCATCAAGCGCTCGCTGGCTTCCGCCATGCGGCTGAACATCGCGGGTTGCAAAATCATGGTGGGCGGGCGGCTCAACGGCGCGGAAATGTCCCGCAAGGAATGGGTTCGCGACGGGCGCGTGCCCCTCCATACGCTGCGGGCGGAAATCGATTACGGCACCACCGAGGCCATGACCACCTACGGCATCATCGGCGTCAAGGTCTGGGTGTACAAGGGCGAGGATTACAACCAGCCCCGCCTCCTCCGCCGCCGCGGCGGCCGGGAGAACCGCTCCGACAACCCGCCCAGGAACAAGGAATAAAGCCATGTTGATGCCCAAGCGCACCAAATACCGCAAAGTGATGAAAGGCCGCATGAAGGGCAATACCAAGGGGGGCGGCAAGCTCAACTTCGGCGCCTATGGGTTGCAGGCGGTGGAACGGGGCATGGTCACGGCCCGGCAAATCGAAGCCAGCCGCCGCGCCCTGACCCGTGAGATGAAACGGCGGGGCAAGGTCTGGATTTCCGTCTTTCCCCACAAACCCATCACCCAGCGGGCCGCCGAGGTGCGCATGGGCGGAGGAAAAGGGGCCGTGGACCATTGGTCGGCCGTGGTCAAGCCGGGCCGGGTGCTGTTCGAGATGGATGGCGTGGAAGAGGAGGTCGCCATGAGCGCGCTCCGCCTGGCCGCCTACAAGTTGTCCATCAAGACCACCGTGATCAAGCGCGGAGCATAAACCAGCATGAACACCAACGAGATGCGGCAATTTTCCTCCGAGGAACTGGAAGCCCGGCTCGCCGAATGGGAGGAAGATTTGTTCAAGGACCGCTGTTCGCAAGTGCTTGGGCAAGTGACCGACACCACCAGTATTCGCCTGAAGCGCCGTCACATCGCGCGGGCCAAGACCATTATCAACGAGATGAGGCGCGATGCCGCAAGCCAAGGCTGAAACCGAAAAACGCACCACCCGCCGCAAGGTAAGGCAAGGCGTGGTGGTCAGCGACAAAGCTGAAAAAACAATCGTGGTGAAGGTCGAACGCCGGATGACCCATCGCCTTTACAAAAAAATAATCCGGCGCTCGAAAAATTATCATGTGCACGATGAGGGCAATACCTCCAAGGTGGGCGATGTGGTTCGCATCATGGAATGCCGGCCTCTCAGCCGCACCAAACACTGGCGCCTGCTCGAAATCGTGGTCAGCGCGGAGCAGATATAAAAACAGGCGGCTAAATAAAACGGCGCCATGGGCAAAAGCGGAAAATTCCGATTTGGCCCATGGAACTTCGCAACTGTAATTATCGGAAACCAGCAGTCATGATACAAATGCAAACCATGCTCAGGGTGGCGGACAACACGGGCGCCAAAAAGTTGATGTGCATCAAGGTGCTCGGAGGCTCCAAGCGCCGTTATGCCTCCATCGGCGACATCATCGTGGCCTCGGTGAAGGACTCCGTCCCCAACAGCCGCATCAAGAACGGCGAGATCGTGCGGGCCGTGGTGGTGCGCACCACCAAGGAAATTGGCAGGAACGACGGCTCCTACATCAAGTTCGACGAAAACGCGGCGGTGTTGATCGACGCGAAAAAGGAACCGCTGGGAACCCGCATCTTCGGCCCCGTGGCCAGGGAATTGCGGTTCCGGCAGTTCATCAAGATCATTTCACTGGCACCCGAAGTGCTCTAAGGCGAAGACGCCCTGTATCCACCGGTCAACAGGAACGACGAGAGATCATGAGAAGCGCGGTTCAGCCCAAGCTGAGAAAATCGAAATTCAAACAAGGGGATCAGGTAATGGTGATCTCCGGGAAGTCCAAGGGCAAAACCGGCGAAGTGCTGCGGATCGACCTGAGCAGGAGCATGGTGTTCGTCAAGGACTGCAACGTCCAGATGCGCCACACCAAGCCCCGCCGGCAAGGCGAAAGCGGAGGCATCATCCCCCAGGAAGGC
This sequence comes from SAR324 cluster bacterium, assembly GCA_022573975.1. Taxonomy (GTDB): domain Bacteria; phylum SAR324; class SAR324; order SAR324; family JACQKK01; genus JACZSY01. The sequence continues at coordinate 25,913 of JACZSY010000003.1, forward strand.
GCCATCCATTTCTCCAACGTGTTGCAGCTTTGCGAGACGTGCAGCCGCGGGGTGCGCAAGCTGTGCGAAAAACCGGCGGAGTGCCGCTACAACAAGAAGAACCAATAGCACCTTGGTATAAATTATAGACACCCCGGGCGAAAAGCCGCCAACGCGCGGCCGGAGGCCCTTCATCGAACAGGTGGTTGGAATCGTGTCCAGATTGCAGGAAAAATACCAAAACGACGTCAAGACCACGTTGCTGAAGGAATTCAGCTACAAAAGCCCGATGCAGGTTCCCGGGATGGTCAAGATTTCCCTCAACATCGGGGTGGGAGAGGCCATTGGCAACGCCAAAATACTGGAATCGGCCCAGGCGGAAATGACCAGGATTTCCGGGCAGAAATCGGTGATCACCTACGCCCGCAAATCCATCGCCGCCTTCAAGCTGCGCGAGGGGATGGCGATCGGGGTGATGACCACCTTGCGGCGTCAGAAAATGTGGGATTTCATGGATCGCTTCATCTCCGTCGCTCTGCCCCAGGTGCGCGATTTCCGCGGGCTTTCCCGCCGTTCTTTCGATGGGCATGGCAATTATACGGTGGGAGTGCGCGAACAAATCATCTTCCCGGAAATCAGTTTTGAAGACATCGACCAGATTCGCGGCATGAACGTGACCTTTCACACCACCGCCAGAACCGATGAGGAAGGCCTGCGCATGTTGGAGTTGATCGGAATGCCGTTTCGGAAAAATTAGCGCGATTTCAGTCTTTGGCGCCCCCGGCGGGGGCGTGATGAAATCCGGCGAACCGGGCCGATATTGGATAGTATGGAAAAGACGATAACCAGAACCGCATAAACGACAGGATCCATGGCAAAAAAAAGCATGATCGCCAAGGCAAAGCGCCGGGCGAAATTCAAGGTGCGCCAACATTCCCGCTGCCGCTATTGCGGCCGCCCCCGCAGTTTCCTGAGGAAATTCGGGATGTGCCGGATTTGTTTCCGCATGAAGGCGCTCGCCGGTGTGCTGCCAGGCGTGACCAAGGCCAGTTGGTAGAGCGATCAACGGCCTCGCTTTTCGGAGCGAGGCCTGAAAACCCCGGCTTTTTTTTCGCCACCCGCGGCGGGAAATAGAGCCGCGGAACCTATATTTTGCAGCGCGACGCGCATAAAAATCAGGAGTTTGATTCATGTCGATGACCGATCCGATCGCGGATTTTCTCACGCATATCCGCAATGCCCTGATGAGAAAACACGCCTCGGTGGAAAGCCCATCCTCCAAAATCAAGACCGAAATCGCCCGGGTGCTCAAGGAGGAAGGCTTCATCGTGGATTGGAACATGACCGAGGATGAAAAAGGGATGCCGCGCATCGCGGTGGAACTGAAATACGACAAGAACGGGGAAAGCGTGATCCGGGGCATCAAGCGCATCAGCAAGCCCGGCCAGCGGCGCCATGCGGGGTGCCAGGATTTGCGCCCGATATACAACGGCCAGGGAATCGCCGTGGTCACCACTTCCAAGGGCCTGATGACGGATTTTTCCTGCCGCGAGCAAAAAATCGGCGGGGAAGTGATCTGCCATGTGTGGTAACGCGCCCCGGCAGCCCGCACCCAGGCGGCGGAGTGGCGTCACGGCGGCGCGATTTGACGCGGCATAACGGATAAGGAAACAAAGCGATGTCCAGAGTGGGAAAAAGAATCATCCAGGTTCCAAAAGGCGTCGAAATCCGCTATGAGGCGCGCGAGATTCACATCAAAGGGCCCAAGGGGGAGAACCGGTTCAAAGTGCCCGAATTGGTGGAGTTGGAAATCGGCGGCGATGAAATCAAGGTGCAGGCCGATTACATCAACAACACCAAGGCCCGCGCCATGATGGGCACGGTGCAGGCTTGCATCAGCAACATGGTGGTGGGGGTTTCCGAGGGGTTTTCCCGCGGCCTGATGTTGGAGGGTGTTGGATACAGGGCCAAGGTGGAAGGGGAGAAGCTGGAATTGCTGCTGGGATTCTCGCACCCGGTCAGCCTGAAGCTCCCGCCGGGTGTGCGGGCGGAGGTGGTGGACATGAGAAGAATTATCCTGACCAGCCACGACAATGTGCTGCTGGGACAGACCGCCGCCAATATCCGGGCCCTTCGGCCGCCCGAGCCGTTTCAGGGCAAGGGCGTGCTCTACGAAAACGAGCACATCCGCCGCAAGGCGGGCAAGAGCGGAAAGAAATAACACGGAAATATCGACGCCGGAAATTTTACACCGGGACAATCCAAACCGACGCCGAAACTCAAGGTCAAGGACTTTAACCCAGCATGACAACTCGACTTAGCCGGCCGGAACGGCGCAAGAAGCGCCAATTCCGGATTCGAAAGAAAATCAGGGGATCGAAGGAAATTCCCCGCCTCAGCGTATTCCGCTCCGCACGGAACATATACGTCCAGGCGGTGGACGATGACACGGGCCAGACCCTGACCACGGCCTCCACCAGGGAAAAGGAAATCAAGGAATCCCTCAAAGGGTATCCGGGCAACAAGGAAGCGGCCGCCATGGTGGGGAAGACCCTCGCCCAGCGGCTGAAAAAACTGGGTGTCGAAAAGGCCGTGTTCGACCGCGGAGGGAGCCGTTACACTGGCCGCGTGGCCGCCCTGGCCGATGCGGCCCGCGAGGGCGGATTGAAAATTTGACCCAACCCGCCTCCGCCCAATGGCGGGTGTGGGGGAATGAGCCAGAAACTTAATCGAAAATCACGAGGACAATCCGTGAGCGAGTCAGCAGGCGAAAAGAGCGACCTGATAGAAAAGGTAATCAGAATCAACCGGGTGGCCAAGGTGGTGAAAGGCGGCCGCCGGTTCAGTTTCAGCGCCCTGGTGGTGGTCGGCGATGCCAAGGGCCGCGTGGGTTGCTCCCTGGGCAAAGCCAACGAGGTGACCGAGGCCATCCGCAAGGGCATCGAAGGCGCCACCAAGGCCATGAAGCCCGTGGTGATCGAGGGACGAACGATTCCCTATCAGACCATCGGCAGGTTCGGAGCCAGCCGGGTGGTGATGAAGCCCTGCGAGCCGGGGCGCGGCATCATCGCCTCGGGGCCGGTGCGCGCCATCATGGAAGCCTTGGGCATCCACGATATCTCCGCCAAGAACCTGGGCTCGAACAACCCCCATAACGTCGTCAAGGCGACCCTCTTCGCGCTGTACCAACTCAAATCCTTTGAGGAAATCGCCGAGCGCAGGGGCGTGCCCGTGGAACGCCTGCGCGGCGCCATGGCCGGATAAGGAGGAAGATCCAAGATGAGCAAGGTAACGGTCAAGATGATGCGCAGCGCCATCGGGTTTCCCAGGGATCAGCGGGCCACCCTGCTGGGGTTGGGCCTGAAACGAATCAACCAACAGCGGGAGTTGGAAGACACCCCGGCGGTGCGTGGCATGATCTTCAAGGTGAAACACCTGGTCCATGCCGAACCGCCCAAATCGCCGGAACGAGACTAGCACGAGATGAATCTACATCAATTGGAAAACGCGCCCGGCGCCCGGCGCAAGGCCAAACGGAAAGGACGCGGACACGCCAGCACGCTGGGGAAAACCGCCGGCCGCGGCCAGAAAGGCCAAAAAGCGCGCAGCAAGGTGGCTCCCGGTTTCGAAGGCGGGCAGACGCCCTTGCGGAGAAGGCTGCCCAGGCGCGGTTTCAAGAACCCCTTCAAGGCGCGCTTCCATATCGTCAACCTCCGCGACCTGGCCCGGCGGCCCTTGCTGGCGGACAAGACCACCATCGGCCTCGACGATTTGATCGCGGCCAATCTGATCGACAAGACTGTGAAGAAACCCGCTGAAAACGGCGAGGGATTCACGCGAAAGCCCCGTTACCCGGTCAAAGTGCTGGGGACGGGGGATTTGGGACGGGCGGTCACCGTCCAGGCGCATCGCTTCAGCCGTTCCGCCGCCGAAAAAATCAAGGCGGCCGGCGGAGAAGCGGTGGTGATCGAAGGATGATGAAATCATGCTGAGCGCATTTCAAAACGCTTTCCGGATCGAGGAACTCAGAAACCGCATCTTCTTCACGCTGTTGATGCTGATGGTGTTCCGGCTGGGGGCTCATATTCCCACCCCCGGCATCGACAGCACCGCCCTGGCGGAATTTTTCAAGGCGCAGGAAGGCACCATATTTTCGTTCTTCGACATGTTCTCCGGCGGCGCATTGCAGAGACTGACCGTGTTCGCGCTGGGAATCATGCCCTACATCAGCGCGTCGATCATCATCCAGTTGCTCACGGTGGTCTTTCCCTACCTGGAGCGCCTGAGCCGCGAAGGCGAGGCCGGGCGCCGCAAGATCACCATGTACACCCGCTATGGCACCGTCGGCCTGAGCATCGTGCAGGGTTTCGGCATCGCGGTGGGGCTGGAGTCCATGGCCTCCCCGGAATCCGGCGCCCCCATCGTGATTTCCACCATGAGTTCCTGGGGGTTCCGCGCCCTCACCGTGATCACGCTGACCGCGGGCACGGCGTTTTTGATGTGGATTGGCGAGCAGATCAACGAGCGGGGCATTGGCAATGGGATTTCCCTGATCATCTTCGGCGGAATCGTCACCGACATTCCCGGCGCCGTCATCAACTCGATTCAACTGGTTCAGGCCGGTCAGCTCGCTTCGTTGGTGTTGGCTCTGGTGGGCGTCATCATGATCGGCGTGATTTTCGCGGTGATCTTCATGGAAACCTCCACCCGCCGCATCGCGGTGCAATATGCCAAACGGGTGCAGGGCAACAAGATGTACGGCGGGCAAAGTTCACACCTGCCCTTGAAGATCAACTCCGCCGGAGTGATTCCGATCATTTTCGCCTCTTCGATTCTGGCGTTTCCGTCCACCATCACCGGTTTCATCGCCACCAGCCAGTCGGACAGCCTGTTCATACAAATCATGCGGGCGGTCAGCCAGCAAATGACGCCCACGGCACTGTTGTATAATATTTTCTATGTTATGATGATCTTTTTCTTTTGCTTTTTTTACACGGCGATTCAGTTCAATCCGGTGAAAATCGCCGACGAGATGAGAAAATTCGGCGGTTACATACCGGGCATCCGCCCCGGTCAGAAGACTGCGGAGTATATCAACCAGGTTTTGACCCGGATCACCTTTGGCGGCGCGATTTATCTGTCGGCGGTCTCTGTGTTGCCGGTGATCCTTTTTTCAATTCTCAACGTTCCCTTTTTCTTCGGCGGCACCGCGCTGTTGATCGTGGTTGGCGTCGGGCTGGACACGGTGCGGCAAATCGAGGCCTTTCTCCTCAACCGCAATTACGACGGTTTTCTCAAGAAGAGCAAACGCCGAACCGGTATGAGAACCTTGCGCATATAGGGCAGCCAATGCGGGTAATTTTCCTGGGCCCCCCCGGATCGGGGAAGGGGACTCAGGCCAAACGGTTGGTGGCATCCCACGGAATCCCCCAGATTTCCACGGGGGATTTGTTGCGGGAGGCGGTGCGGGACGACACCCCGTTGGGCCGTGAAGCCAATGGGTACATGACCGCTGGAAATTTGGTGCCGGACCGTCTGGTGATCGCTTTGCTGTTGGAAAGGATCCGACGGCCCGATTGCGGCGGCGGTTTCATTCTCGATGGGTTTCCACGAACCCTGGCCCAGGCCGAGGCGCTTGAGGAAGCCCTGAAAGAGAAAGCGCAGCCGGTGGAGGTGGTGGTCAATCTGGAAATCGACACCGGCGAAGTGGTGGAAAGGCTGATCGGACGCAGGGTCTGCCCCAACGGCCATGGCGAGTGGCACATCCGCTTCAACCCGCCAAAAGAGGCCAACCGATGCGACAGATGCGGCGACCCCTTGATTCAACGCGAGGACGACCAGGAAGAAAGTATTCGAACACGCATGGAGGCATATTCCAGGGACACCAAACCCCTGATCGATTATTACCGGAACCAGGGGTTGCTCCATACCATCGACGCCCTGGGGAATTTGGACCAGGTCACCGGGAAAATCGAGCGGATATTCAGTTGAACCGCGGTTCGGCCGCGACCCAGTCCCCGCGGCGCCAGCCCGGGCCAGTGTAACAAACCATCACCCGCAACAAGGAGCCAGGTTTGCCGAAGGAAGATCATATCGAAGTAGAAGGCGTTGTTGTCGAATCCCTGCCAAACGCCATGTTCCGGGTGGAACTGCAGAACGGCAAGAAAATTCTGGCGCATATATCCGGCAAAATGCGGATGCACTACATCCGGATTCTCCCCGGAGACAAGGTGACGGTGGACATGTCACCTTACGACCTGACACGGGGCCGCATCACATACCGGGGCAAATAACCCGCGGAGAATCGGCCCAGCATATTGAACATGCCATTTGGCGAAACCGTTAACAAAAGACATCAGGCACACCATGAAAGTCAGATCGTCGGTAAAAAAGATGTGCGATCATTGCAAGCTGATCCGCCGCCGGGGGGTTCTGCGCGTCATTTGCCCGAACCCAAAACACAAGCAGCGGCAAGGCTGACCGTCTTCATCCCATGACATCGCCGCGCCGCATGACATCGCCGCGGGCGGCGGGGTCGCTGTAAAGAGAGCTTATTTTCCGCCGCCAGCGGCGGAAAATGAACCCATTTAAAAAGATTCACCAAGGAGCAACACGTGGCCCGAATCGCAGGGGTGGACCTCCCCAACAAACGAATGGTGGTGGCGCTAACCTATATTTTCGGCATCGGACGCACCACCTCGGGAAAAATCCTGGCCAGGGCCGGCATCGACGAAAGCCTCCGCCCGGACTCCCTCACCGATGGGCAGATCACCTCGTTGCGGGAGCTCATTGGCGAAAACCGGGTCGAAGGAGAACTGCGGGGCGAGGTGCAATTGAACATCAAGCGCCTGATGGACCTGGGCAATTACCGGGGCCTGCGGCACAGAAAGGGCTTGCCGGTGCGGGGACAACGCACCAAGACCAATAGCCGCACCCGCAAGGGGCCACGGCACAAGATCGGCGCCAAGAAGTAGCGCGCGAACACAACCCATGCGCCGGGCGCTCCCCCAAGGCCCGGCCACGGACAACAATTTCACCATCGGGAATCCGAATGGCCAGAGGCAAACGAACCAGCGGCAAACGAAAAGAAAAGAAGAATATTCCGGTTGGCATCTGCCACATCACCGCCAGCTTCAACAACACCATCATTTCTTTCACCGATCCCCAGGGAAACGTGGTGGCCTGGTCCTCCACGGGCACCGTCGGTTTCCACGGCTCGCGCAAGAGCACGCCTTACGCCGCCAAAACAGCGACCGAAGACGCGGTGCGCAAAGCCCGGGACCAGGGCATGCGCCAGGTGGACGTGCACGTCAAAGGCCCAGGCAGCGGCCGGGAATCGGCCCTGCGCGCGCTGGCGGCCGAAGGATTGAAAATCACCAACATCCGCGATGTGACGCCAGTGCCCCATAATGGGTGCAAACCGCCCAAGATGCGCCGGATTTAACGGCCTGCGGCGGCTCGATTTGGCGAACCCGGTTCGCACCGGGCACTGTTCACAGCAAGCACTGTTCACAGCAAGCACTGTTCACAGCAAGCACTGTACAGCAAGCACTGTACAGCAAGCACTGTTCACACCTTAGCAAGGAGACCTCTTTTGGCACGTTATCTAGGCTCTGTCTGCCGCCTTTGCAGACGCGAAGGACTCAAGCTGTTTTTGAAAGGCGACCGTTGCTACACAGACAAATGCGCCATCGAGAAGCGCAGCTATCCCCCGGGCGCCCATGGCAGCAATTTCCGCCGCAAGGTTTCCGAATTTGGCATTCAGTTGCGCGAAAAGCAAAAGGTGAAACGCCTTTACGGCCTGCTGGAAAAACAATTCCGCCGTTTGTTCAAGGAAGCGGAGCGTCGTAAAGGGATGTCTGGAGAGAACCTGTTGATGCTGCTGGAAAAGCGGCTGGACAACATCGTTTATCGCGCCGGTTTCGCCAGTTCGAGGGCCGAGTCCCGCCAGTTGGTGACGCATGGCCACATTCAGGTCAACGGCAAAAAGGGGAGTTATCCCTCGATGACGCTGAGACCCGACGACGTGGTATCGGTGCGGGAAAAGAGCCGGAAGAATGTTCAAATCAACAGCGCCATGGAAGCAGCCCTGCGCAAGGGCACATCCAGCTGGCTGGAAGTAGACCCGAAAAACTATTCGGTGAAAATCGTTTCCGAACCCAAGCGGGAGGAGTTGACCTTGCCCATTCAAGAGCAATTGATTGTCGAACTTTATTCCCGTTAGGCCCCTTCAAAAGATGGAGAGTTTGATGTTTCAGAGAAATTGGGAAGAGTTGCAGCGACCGAAACGGATAGAGGCTGACCCCTCTACCCAGACTTCAAATTACGGCAAATTCGTGATCGAACCGTTGGAGAAGGGATTCGGAGTCACCATTGGCCACGCCCTGCGCCGGGTTTTGCTCTCGTCCCTCCAGGGATGCGCGCCGATCGCGGTGAAAATAGAAGGCGTTTCCCACGAGTTCGAAGCAGTGACCGGGGTTCAGGAGGATGTGGTGCAGGTCATCCTCAATCTCAAGGCCTTGCAGCTTCATCAATTGGAAGAAGGCGTTCATGAACTCGAGCTGGTGGGCGTCGGACCTACGCAATTGAGGGCCAAGGATATCGTGACCGGAGGCCGGGTGGAAGTGATGAATCCCGAGCAGATCATCGCCAACCTGGACGAAGGCGGCCAGTTGGAGGTGCGGCTGTTCGTCACCCAGAATCACGGCTACATCACCGCCGAGGAAAATCAATCCGAGGATTTGCCGGCGGATGTGATTTACCTGGATTCGGTGCATACCCCCATCAAGAAAATCAACTACGAGGTGCAGAGCGCGCGTGTCGGGCAAAAAACCGATTATGATCGCCTGATTTTCGAGGTGTTCACCAACGGCGCGATGAATCCCGCCGATGCCCTGGCCTATTCCGCCAGGATCCTGAAGGATTATCTCAACATCTTCATCAATTTCGAGGAAGACGAAATCGAGGAGGAGGAACGGAATTTTTCCGCGGAAGGCTCGGCGCTCAACGACAATCTGTACCGCCCGGTCAGCGAGTTGGAGCTTTCGGTGCGGTCGATCAACTGCCTGCAAAACGCCAATATCGAAACCATTGGCGAGCTGGTGCAAAAAACCGAATCCGAAATGCTGAAAACCAAGAACTTCGGACGAAAATCCCTGAACGAAATCAAGCACATTCTTTCCACAATGGGATTGAGCCTGGGAATGAAGCTGGAAGCGTTCGATCCGAAGAATAAACCGGTGGAGGATCAGGCCACCGGTGAAATCATGTACGATTGAGGATGAGATGCGACATTTAAAGGCCGGCAGGACCCTGGGCGTCAAGCCGGCGCACCGCAAAGCCATGCTGCGCAACATAGTCACCTCCTTGCTCGAAAAGGAGCAGATCAAGACCACCGTGGCGCGGGCCAAGGAAATGCGCAAACCCCTGGACAACATGATCACCCTTGGCAAGCGGGGCGATCTCAGCGCCAGGAGAAAGGCGCTCGGCTTCGTGAAAAGCAAGGAAGCGATGGCCAAGTTGTTCGGAGAACTGGCGGAGCGCTACAAGGACCGTCCTGGCGGTTTTTCCCGCATCATGAAACTGGGACCCCGCAGGGGAGATGGCGCTGAAATGGCCCTGATTCTGCTGGTGGACAAACCGGACGATCCCTTCGCCGGAGAAAGCAAGCCCAGACGCCGGGGAGGGAAAAAGGAGCCCAAGGCGGTGTTGCAGGATGTGGCCGAAACAGTGCGGGAGGAAGCCTCCGGCCAACCCCCAGCCGATGCCGAACCCGCCAAATCCTCGAAAAAAGCCGCCGCCGAGGCCGACCTGCAAACCGATGAAACCAAAGGCGCCGAGGCGTCCGCCCAGGAAGCGGCTGCCGATGATACCGCTCCGGATACCGTGTCCGGCGGTGCTCCCGAGGCCGATTCCGGCGGTGCTCCCGAGGCCGATTCCGGCGATGCGCCGGAAAAACAGGAAGAGAAAAAATAGCCGTTCCGGAATCTTTGCATGACCCCGCTGCAAGCGGCGGGGATAGGACCCCTGCAAAAAGAGTCTACCCCCACCTTTCCCAGGGTGGCGTTCATCGCAGGCCTTGGCAAGCTGCCGGGAGCGGGGGCGGCGCTCCAATGGTTCCTCCCTACAGCGCCTCGCGAAGCGCGGCCAGCCCCCGTTCGGCTTCCGCCGGATCGCAGTAAAGCGCCTCGATGGTGAAAACCTGATTGTACCGCTCCAGCAGGACGGAAACCGCTTCCAGGGGCAGCCATTCCGGGCGGCCCAATATCTGCTGTTCCACATAGATGGGCGCCTCGTCCTTCCCCGTGTTGCTCCACCCCAGATTGGACAATCTCCGTTCCTCCTTGAGGTGGATGATTTCACATCCCTCGCCCTCCAGCTTGGCGACGGCCTTCATCACCCGCGCCCTGGATTCCCCATCGGGGAGGTCGCTCATCCGCAACAGGCGCGAAAGGGGGCGGCGATTCACGATTTTCGCGGCCCAGCGTCCTCCTTTGGCCCTGTGCAGCAGGTTCATCACGTGATCCTCGCGGGCCGAGAGAAAGCTTTCCAGGGAGCCGTCCAGCACCAGTTCGATTTCTCCGTCCTGGACCGCCCTTTTCAGAAAATATTCGAACGGGAGCAGCGTCTTGTGAAAATATACCTGCATGGCCATATGGAATCGGGCCATCAGGAAATTTTCATAGGTATACAGGGCGTCATGGGCCAGGGTCATCACCAGCCCGCCGTCCATGACCGTACAGGAGAGCGATTGAATCAGCCTGGGCAGGTCGAACAGGCCGTAACTGACGCCGGCGAAATGGGCGTCCCTGCGCAGATAGTCCATGCGGTCCGCATCGATTTCTCCGCTGACGATCTGTTTGAGCAGTGGATACACCGTGATGCCGCTTCCCTGCCCGCCGCCAGACCCATCGACGAGCGTGGCGCCGGGAGCGATACGCCGGTCGATGAGGGAGCAGATGGCCCGCGCATCCTCCATGGGCATCAAATCGGGTTTTTCTTCGGCCAGCGCGCGGATCGCCGCCACCGAATAATCCTCATGGGTGGCCCGCCCGGTTTTTTCGCCGCTCCGGTACCAGTCCCAGGGCAGTGGAAGTTGTTCCCGGCCGGGCAGCAGGGGTTCGAAAGAGTGGGAAAAGGGCGGATGTCCGAGATCGTGCAACAGGCCCGCCAGCCGGACGATGCCACGGAACCTGGCGTGGGCCGCGGAGGAAAATCCACAGTCCCGATAGGCCGCGGATTTGAGCGCGACCTGATCGAAAACCTGACCGGCGAGGTGCATCACACCCAGGGAATGACTGAAGCGGGTGTGCGTGGCCCCGGGAAAAACCAGGGAGGCGAACCCCAGTTGGGAGATGTATCGCAAACGTTGAACGAATCGGTGATCGATGATGGCGCGTTCGCGCGCATCGAAAGGAATGGAACCGTGCAGAGGGCACCGCACCTCGAAGGGAGCCGGCGATGATGCATCCATGAGGCTTAAAAATCCACGGCGGTGGCGGGATGGGCGCTCTTCTCGGTTTTCCGGGACGAATTCACAATAATCTCCACCGTTTGACAATCCAGGCCGCAATACCTGAAAATACCAATGTACCGAATATCGCTCTACTGAAAAGGATGAGCCACCCTATCATAATTTTCCCCGAAACGGCGTTGGTGATGAAGATCGAGATCGAATATTGCGGGATGTGAAACTACCTTCCCGAGGCGGCCCGTGTGGCCTCCGAATTGAAAGGCTCACTGGGTGTGGAAACCAAATTGATCGAAGGCAGCAGGGGGATTTTCGATGTCAAGGTGGACGGGAAACTGGTGTACTCGAAAGACGAAACCCACAAATTCCCCGATCGGGGAGAGGTGTCCGGTCTGATTCAGGGCCGATAAACGTCTCCCTACGTTGGCGGAGGGTCACGGCCTGGAGCGATTAATTGGTCAAGGTGAATCTTTTTGCGCGGGTGCATCCCGCCGCCTGGGGCGAAAAAGAAGCCGGAGGTTCGATCCCCCGCTGTTTGCGGCGAGGCCGTTCATCGATTGTCTTGTCAGGGCAACGGATTTATTGTCAAGGCGAAGTAAGTATTGTCAAGCCCATGCAAAACCCCTAGGTTGGGGCAATCATAAAAGGAAGAACACTGCCCGGATCGAAACGGTTCGTCTTCGGGTGGAGGACTCCCGGTAACTGGAGAAAAGCGGAACATGGAAATCCACAAACCCCAACGCGATAAACTCGGTGTCGGAAAATGGGACCTCACCACGACTCGCTATATTCCGTTGGGCGGCGGCTCCCGCTCCCGGCTCCCGGTTTACGACGATCCGACACAAAGGCGGTATGTCGGTTTCGTCGGAATTGACGAATTCCTTTCCGCGGATATCTCCATGATCCCCACCCTGTATCAATTCCTGGGCGGGAAACCCGTGTTGCAGGAGGGAGACGCCGGAAAATTCACCGCCATGCTGCTCGGACAGACCATGGAGCGCCTGGAGGCGGCGACTTTGGCCATGGCGGATTCGGCGCCGGTGCTCGAGGAGGAGGAAGACGAAGAGGAGGCCGGCAATCCCGGCGATTAGGCCGATTTCGGAGGCTTCGGCCGGGAGGGCGACCCTTTCCCCGTGATTTCCCTTCCCCCGGTTTCAGTCCGGGGGGTTCCCCGAGCCGCCGTGGTTCGAGCCTGCCGTGGCGTTCCGGCGGCCCCTTCCACCGCGCCCAACAGTTCCAGCATCGTCAGGCCCTTGCCCGAACCGCCGGGGAGGCGTCCATCGCGTTTCCAGCGTGTGACGGTTTTCGGGGAGACCCCCAGCATTTCCGACAATTCCATGTTGTTGAAGTGGCGGAACAGGCCGCGGAAAAATGCCTCCACGTCGTCACCTTCATCCAATTCAATCTTTAAAGCGCCCAGTTCCAATCGCATGGTTGTATTCCTCCGGCTGAAATGTTTCGTGTTCAAGGGGAATGAAAACAGGCTCTGCGGTATGTATACAAATGTATATTATACCGCGGCAAATGTCAATCCCCTTGGCCAAGGCCCTAATTGACCGGACATCCAATTAATGGTTGAGTAAAAAAAACCGTGCGATACCAGAAGGTTCACTCCTTGAAGAGGAATTCCACAATGGGAGAGTTGATTCACACCTGCAAAATCAAGATTATCCGGGACAAAGGACCCGTGCGGCGGGCCTTCATCGAGCATTTCAAGGAACCTGTGTTCTACGGCATCCATACCGCCATCGCCGATTTTTACGGGGTTCAACCCGAAGAGGAGTATCCGGCCACCCTGGACCACATGATATCCGCCATCGGCGCCTGACTGACCGGCACTTTTGCCGGCGCGCTGGCAGCGCGCAAAATCCAATTGGGCCCGGGAGAACTTTGGAGCGAAGTGGAAGGCGATCTGGAGAAGGTCGAGCGCACCATCCGCATCACCGAGGTGCGCGTCAAATATCATCTTCCGCTCAATCGCGAGGATGAGGAAACCGCCGAGCGGGTGATGAAGGTCCATCCGGCGGGATGCCCGGCCCACGAAAGCGTCAAGGACTCGATCCGCATCAAAATCGACCGGGAATACGAGTATCGCGATTGAGCCTGACCGGCCGTTCGGTCCATTCCCCACACCCCAAGCCGGAGGCTGCATGGGCATCGCACTCAACCAGGCGGAAATTGACCAGTACATGCTTTCCTCTCCCCGGGGCATCCTGTGTGTTTCCCGTGAAAATCAGGCGCCGCTGGCCCTGCCCATGTGGTTCGGATGGATCGATGGGAAGGTGATGATGAACACGCTGCTCACCTCTAAAAAGGTGGAACCCATCCGAAGGAACCCGCAAGTCTCCTTTCTGGTGGAATCGGGCGAAGCGTATTTCACCCTGAAAGCGCTGCTGGTCATTGGGACGTGCGAGATAATCGAGAATCAGGACGGCGCGGAGAACTGGATGCGGCGGCTCCAGCAGAACAAGCCCCTCTACCAGGCGTTGATTCCCGCCACGTGGCCCCCGCACCTGGAGCAGCATTATGCAAAGCCCCATGCCGCCCTGGTGATCACTCCGTCCTCCATCACCTCCTGGGATTTCGGCAAAGTCCGGCGGTAACGCCGGCTTCATTGGCGCCGTCCGGCGTTGACGCCGGCTTCATTGGCGCCGTCCGCTGTTGACGCCGGACGCCATCGGCACCGCCTCTCAAGCGGTGGAATTGGGTGGATCGGCCGGTGCGATACAGCCGCTTCCCTCGTTGCTGGGATTGTTGACGTAGGTGCTCACGGGCACGGCCTCCATCCCCTCCCACTCACGGGAAGCCAGCAGGGAAAGGCGCTCGGGGCTTTCCCTTTCCTCCAGCTCCAGCCAGAGGGAATATTCATCCGGGAAGAGCAGGACGGGCATCCTGTGATGGATGGCTTTCATGGTGGAATTGGCGGCCGTGGTCAAAATGGCGCAGGAGATAATCTCGGAGCCGTCCGCGCCCTGCCATTGTTCCCACAATCCGGCCATGGCAAAGGGAGCGCCATCGCCACGGCGGACATGATAGGGCTGTTTTCCATTGCCGGTTTTCGCCCATTCATAGAAGCCATCCGCGGGCAGCAGGCAGCGCCGCCTCTTGAAGGCGGAGCGGAAGCTGGGTTTTTCCGGCGCCGTTTCCGCCCGGGCGTTGATCATGCGGCTCCCCATGGCCGGGTCCTTGGCCCAGGAGGGCACCAGCCCCCATTGCAGGAACACCAATTCGCGTTCTCCCCTGACATTGCGCGCCTTCACGGCCACCACGGGTTGGCTGGGGGCGATATTGTAGCGGGGAGCCAGGGGCGGCAGGCTATCGAGCCCCAGTGAAAATTGTTCGGCCAGCGCCTTGGGATCGGAGGAAAGACTGAAGCGGCCGCACATGAGGTGTTCATCTTGTTGAAGTGGAACGGGCAGGGCCCCAGCGTGACGCCCAATCCGGGCAACACCGCCGGGCGGCCCTGCCGGAGGAATCCCCCTGCTCGATGTTGTGGAAATAAAGCTTAGGGCGCCACGCCGGCGGGTTGGAGGCCATCCTCCAGTTTCGCATCGTTTTGTGATTCCGGGTCATCGGGGAATGGATCCGATTCGTTCAATTTGGGCTCCGCATCCGTTTTCGCCATCTCCTCCGCATCCATCATGGCCTGAAGCTTCAACTTTTCGCCGGGTGGGGCCAGCATTTTTTCCAGCGGGGTCTCGGCGGCCGGGCCGAGCCCCGTGAAGGCCTCGGCCTTCGGGCGGGGGGGCGGGGGTCCGCCGGAAACTCCTGGGGTAAAAGGCGCGCCCGGGATCGGGGAGATGGGCTTGACCGCCACCCGGGGTTTCACGGCGCCACCCCCCGCAAGGCGGGAAGAGGCCTTTGCCCTGCTGCGGGAGGCTGCCGGGCGTCTGTTGCTCCGTGCTGGCGCGGTTTTGGGTCTTTTCGAGGCCACCGCCCGTGTCGTGGGGCCAACCTTCCCCCGCCGTTTGGCGGGCCGGGCCACGGTGCGGGTTGAAACCCGCACAGCCGGCCCGTCCAGCGCCGGTCTGTCCATCCCCATGGATTTCCTGTTTTGCAGGGAGCGGAACAGAATCACCGGAGCCGGGTGGCTGCCGGCGCCACTGCGCCACCGGTTTCGGACAAAGGAGGGAGCAGGGCCGCCCAGTTGCCTGATCACGGGGGTCGGGGTGAGCAAGGGCCTCCACACCGATTGTGGGAGTGCGGAAGGTGCGGGGAATCCCCCCCCAATGCGGAAGGATTTGGCATTGCCGGCCGCGCGTTCCGTCCCGGCGGCGCTGGCGGCCTCCTTCCGGGGGGCTTCGGAAAGGGGGTCCACCGGCCAGAGCATCACGCCCGCCACCGTGGCCGCCACCGTGGCCGCCGAGATCGCCGAAGCCAGGGAAGCCATCATCCCCCATCTGCGATTTGGCCGTGATTTTTGCGTCTGGTCCGCTATCGGGGCCTGTGCCTGCGCCAGGGCCTGTGAGACCTGAGCGGAGGAGTCCCCGGAAGCCAGGTGGCTGGGGATCGGCTCCATGGTTTCGGCTTGGTCCACCGCATGGGTAAAGGCCTCCCAACTGGGCCCGAATTCCTTTTGCGCCCGCCCTTCACTCTCGATCTGTTTGAAAACGGCCAGGGTTGTGTCCAGCAGCTGTATTTCCATCCTGCATTCGCCGCAGCCCTCCATATGCTCTTGCCAGGGCGGGGTCTGCAATTGCGCGGGGGATTCCACCGCCAGACGTTTTAACAGGGACATACGATCACAGGGCATGGACGTTCTCCGGCGATTGATGGCCTTCTCCATACAAAATCGGAGCCAGCACCTGTTTCAAACCTTCTCTCGCGTAATACAATCTTGATTTAACGCTGCCTTGGGGAATTTGCAGGATCACGGAGATTTCATGAACCGATTGATCTTCCAGGTAGTACAACACCAGGATCAGCCGGTGGTGTTCCTTGAGTTGGGCCAAGGCCCGATGCACCAGCGACTTTTGTTGTCCGTCAATCAAAATTCGTTCCGGATTTTTCCCGTTCTCCATCACCACCAGGGTGGAAGGAAGCTGAGAATACTCCGCTTCGTTTTCCGGCAAGGGCTGCCACCGTTTTCCCTTGTTTTTATGGCGGATGGCCTCGTTCACCGTGATCCGGTAGATCCAGGTCTTGAAAGCGGCCTGCCCCCGGAAATTTTCCAGATGGCGGTAGGCCAGCAGAAACACTTCCTGTACGATATCGTCCACGGCGGACTCGTCCTTGACGATGGAGCAGGACAGACGCCCTACCATGTCGCGGTACTTTTTAAAGAGCACCTCGAACGCGGTCTGGTCTCCATTGAGGAAGGCCTTGATCAAAATATCGTCGTCAAGCCCGCTCCAGTCCGCCGTCTTTGCTCCCTGCTCTCCTTTTTTTCGCGACATGATCCGTTTTCCGTCTGGTTCATGAAAATCCAATGCTGCCCCAGCAGTCTAACACCATCGTAATCCGAACCTTACCTTTTAGAGAAAAAATATGAATTTCCGTTCAAATGGGAAGACGTTATTTTCATGGCTCTCTCCGGTTGGAATTCGGCCCCAACGGCGTTATCCGGGCGATTGAGATTGAAAAAATGCCCGGCCGGGCCAACCCACCGCCCGCCCGGGCCAACCCACCGCCCGGCCCGCCGGCGGGAGGATGGTGTTTTAGCGAAGATTTTCAGCGCTTTTTTTCAGGAATGCCATAGCGGCCGCGGATTCTGGCATTCACAGCCCGCATCTGGCTGGCGCGAAAAACCAGGCGCCCCCGCCCCGGTCCGGGCAGCAGTTGGACAATATGGTAACCGTTGACGGGGGAGCGCATCGCTTTCCGGAAATCGGCCAGGGTGTGGACCGGTTTTCCATTCAATTGTTTTAAAATGGCATTGTTCACGCTCTGATAGCCCAGGTTGGCCGGGTCGGGCAGCACCCGAGTGATGATCACGACCTTCTCCGGACCGGAACCATTTTTCCTCAGGTTGTTCATCACATATTCGATCACCAGGCGGGAGGGGGCCTTGTCCCTCCATTTGTCCCCCCATACCCGCAGGTAATTGACGGACAACTCCTGGAGCACCAATCCGCCGAAGACCTCGTAATCGTTGGGACGGTCGAAGCGCGGTGGATGAATCCGGTAGTCCTGGCTGGAAAAACCCCGGCGCCGCAACCGTAATTTCAACGGCTTCCCATCGCGCCGCACCTCCACGGGAAGATAGGGCTGCAACGACTCGTTCAAGGCCATCGAAAACAGGATCAACCCATAGTCCGGATGTTCGATTTTTCCCTCCGGGTCGATGGCGTATCCGTTGATCCGATGAAGAATGTCCATGGGGCGCAGTTTTTCCGACCCGGTGCCCCCGGAGAGCACCCGGCGGATCAACACCCCTCCATCGCTCATTTCGAGGCCGAAATAACTGCGCATATGGACTTGATTGAGCCTTTGCCAGGTAAACCCCCTGTGGGCGAAGCCCCGATATTCATTGCGGCGGGAAGCCTCCACCAACAACTCCATCAGGGCCCCGTTGATGGCCTGGATGCGCTGTTTGCTGTGGCTGGTGATGAGACCGACCACTTTTCCCTTCGCGGTCAGCACCTCGGCCCATCCCAGCCCCGCCATGGCGGTGATGCCGCGCATGGTGGGAAATTCCATCAGCCCAAAGGGCGAGTTGGAGACCAAAAAATCCACGACTTCTCCCGACCCTTGCTGGAAGCGGCCGTTGGAGCGCCAGCGATTGATGACGAATCGTCCTGAGCGAATGGGCTTCGAGGCGATGGGCAATGGCCGCAGGCCCCGCCAAAATTCGGGGGCATCCACCTCCAGCAGCGCCAGGTTCAACTCATAGTCCACCAGCACGGCCCGGGCGATGAAATCGGGATAGCGCCCAAATTTCCGCACCTCCAGCAAGTTGGCGTTGCGCACCAGATCGGCCGTGGTCAATAACCGGTTCCCTTCCACCACCACCGCGTTGCCCCGGATCACGCGTTCGGCGTTCTTGTTCCAGGGCAAAATCTGGTCGAAGGCCTGGTTGGTGACCCGGATGCTGACCATCCCGTAAGCCACCGGGTTTTTTTGCCCAGCCCCGGAGCCGGTTTGGGCCAGCACGGCGGCGCCCGGCCAAGCCAGCACAGCGAACCACAGCACTGCCAGCGCCGCGCCGGTTGGCCGCCAGCCGCCCGGTAGCCAGCCGTTCAGTGGCCGGCCGTTCAGTAGCCGGCCATTCAGTAACCATCGTCCGGGGCCGATCATCTGGCGCTTCCCAATGCTCTCGATCATGGCAGCCTCCAGGCCTGGCGAATTCCATAGCGCTTCAGAATTACCGGGTGCGCCCGCTCGGCCAGTTTGGCGTTGAGAACGAGTATCCGCTCACCCGGATCGAGTAGAATGCGGTGAAAGCCTTTCCTGGAGGCCTTGAATCCTTTCAGCACATCGCCAAGGCGCTCAATGGGAACGCCATTGATGGACGTCACGAAATAATTCACCATTCCGACATATGCGCTGTTGATCGGATGGGGGAGCACCCGCGATATCACGATCCGCTCGATCGATTTGGCGCTGTTCTCGTAGGAAAAGAAAAATTGCCGGTACAGCAGATGCTTGTCGGCGTGCTCCCAATAATTGCCAAAGGTTTTCAGATATTCCTGATCCAGTTTCATGAACACCAACCCGGCGTAAACCACATAGGATGGGGAGGTGTCGAACTGGGAGCGCATGCGTTCGGCATCGGGGAGCTTCTGCAACGGAAATTTCACCTCGACTGTTTTCCCATCTCGCCAAACGGTCAAGCGGACTTGTTCTCCGATCTGTTTTTCTTCCACCACCTGAATATAGTTGAGGGAATACCCGCGGAATTTGATGGTTCCATCGGAAAGCACCGGAATGCCGTCCACGGCCATGATCACGTCGTTGGGAAAAATGAAGGACGCTCCGGAGGCTCCCGGCAAAAGCCTGTCCACCACCACGCCGGTTTCCGCATCGGGGAGTTGCAGGAAATCCCTGAAAACCGGATTCATCAAATTGCTGGTCAACGCGCCCAAATCTCCATATCCATCGTAGGTCCCGTCCTTGATATCCGATAAAAAACGGTTGATCACCGGCGCCGGAATGAAATATCCCACATCGTTGAGCCTGGTGTTGGCTTGAAAGGCCACGCCGATCACCTTGCCTTCCTGGATCACCGGGCCGCCGCTGTTCCCCGGATTGATGGCCGAATCGGTCTGGACGGCCAGGTGGCTGTCCGCTCCGGGATGGAGATAGGTGATGAATTGAATGCGCGACACGACGCCTTCGGTGCGCGAGATCTTCTCTCCGCCCGCCGGATACCCATAAGTGCGCACCCGGCTGCGCAGGGAGGGGAGGGGGCCGATCTCAAGCGGCTTCACGCCCTTGGCGAAGGCGTTCGCCCCCGCTATGTCGGTCTCGAGCTGATCGCCGATCAACACCATGTCGCCGGAGATCACGCCCTTTTTCGCGGTCCGGTCCTCGGTCAGAACCACGAAACGGGGGTCGGGAGAGGTGGAATTCCG
>JACZSY010000004.1 GCA_022573975.1 SAR324 cluster bacterium
ATCGTGTTACCAACAATATAACATAAAAACGCCCCTCTCTTTTGGAGAGGGGCAGACCCGGCCACGGTTTTTGTGGCCGGGGCGGGGTGAGGTGCGGCGTGGAAAAAAACATTCCCCCCTTTCAATTCAAAAAAAGCTGAGCTAGAGGGATAGGCATTTTTATTTATACTCCACCCCTTGCCTTTCCCGATAGCAAGGGAATTCGATCAACGGGTACGCGGGGCCGGGGAGCCGTGATGGTCACCGGCCGGATTTTTTTCACATCACTATTTTCGGGTACTGATGGAGCCTGGACAAAAAAAATTCTCCTTGGAAATAACTGGCTTTTCCAGATCAAGTTATGTTCAATAGTAAAGCAAGGAGGGAGGTTTTTTCCAAGGAGCGAAATTTTACCCCAAAGCAATATTCATCACCGGTGGGGGCGTAACCTTTCGGCGGCTTTAATCGTTTATTACTAGTTAGTGGCGTGAATCTGACCTTCGTGGAGCCAAGCCGGATTTTCGCGGGAAAAGACAATAATTCAGTCTCTCAGGGCTTATTCAATGGCAAAGATTTCCGTATTGTTCGTGGATGACGAGGTCGATATCCGGCAGAGCTTCGAGGACCGTTTCGAGGACCAGTTCATCGTCCACCTGGCCTCCAACGGGGATGAAGCGCTTGAATATTTTCAGCAACAAAACGGCATCAACGTGGTCGTGACCGATATCCGCATGCCCTCCATGAATGGCCTGGAATTGATTAAAAAGGCCAAGGATGTGGATCCGGACATGGGATTCATCGTGGTCAGCGGACATGGGAACACCGACGACGTGATCGAAGCCCTGCGGCTTGGGGCGAGAAATTTCATCCGCAAGCCCTATTCCTTTGGGGAACTGGAAGAGGCCATCATTCTCGAATCCCGCCGCTACCAACTGATCCTCGAAGAGCGCGCCCGCCTGGAAGATGAAAGGGCCACGGAGAAATTCCTGACCTCGTTGGAGAAGATCACTTTCTCCCTCCCCAGCAAACTGGAATGGGTGACGCCCATCACTTTTCGCCTGGTGGGGGTGATGGAAGCGGTGGGATTGTGCGATGCGGGCGACCGCTCCAATATAGCCCTGGGATTGATGGAAATCATCACCAACGCCATCGAGCACGGGAACCTGAATTTCAAGTCCGAGGAAAAGCGGGCGATCATCGCCAAGGGAGAGCAACACTACCTCAATATGGTCGCCGAGCGTGCCGAGATGGAGCCCTATCGAGACCGGAAG
The DNA here is from genome assembly GCA_022573975.1 of SAR324 cluster bacterium. GTDB lineage: Bacteria > SAR324 > SAR324 > SAR324 > JACQKK01 > JACZSY01. The sequence goes on from JACZSY010000004.1 coordinate 1,251, forward strand.
GTGGAAATCAGCGCCTCCATCAACCCTGACCAGGCGACCATCCGCATCAAGGACGATGGCGAGGGATTCGATTATCACAACCTGCCCGATCCGACCGACCCGGAAAACCTGTTCATGCCGAGTGGGAGAGGCATCATGCTGGCCAGTTCCTTCATCCACGAGGTGAATTACAGTGGCAAGGGCAATGTGGTGACGCTGGTGCATTACAAAAACCGCCCTTCCTGAGGCGCGGTGCTTTTCATCCAAACCCTCTCCCGGGTGTCTCGCGCTCCATCGCCGCGCCGTGGGATGCGCCGGTTCCTCCCTGTTTCTCTCCACCCATCCACGGGTTGCTCCCCACCCACAAGGCGTCCGGGTCATCGTGTCCCTGGGCCCGCCCAAGCCTCGAACACCGCCGGCGCCGGTTTGCCGGTCCGCTCTTGACGGAACCTTCGAAATCTCCCTAAAAGGGCTGTGACCAACTCAATAAAAGCAGAAGGGGGGCGCCACCGGCGTCCCTCCGGGGGGAAACCTGGAAAAGTTTCAGCAAACTTTTTTGCAGGAAAAACAAGTATTTCAACCTCTCATTCCAGTATCTTGTTGAAAGTTTTCATCCATTTTTTCCAAAAAATGGTCGGGGGTATGAGGGATGAAATCCCCCACGCATTTGGTTGGTCACAGGCCTTCTAAATGCTGTTGGAAGGGCGAAGCTGTTAGGATTGACCCATGGAATTCAATAGCGCTGGAATGATCCTGGTGGAATCTTTTTTGGGTATTTTCCCCGCCGCTTGCGGCGATGCCGTTTTTTGAGGAGGTGGTTTTGGCCGATTTTATTGGAAGCGCAAACGCACCGGCTCGGGTGGCCGTGATCGGTTCCGGGCCCGCCGGTTTTTACGCCTGCGAGGCATTCCTGAAGCAAGCCGATACGAGGGTGCGCGTGGATCTTTTCGACCGCCTGCCCACCCCTTATGGACTGGTGCGGGGCGGCGTGGCGCCGGATCATCAGAAGATAAAATCGGTGATCCGCTTGTTCGAACGAACCGCCGGCCGCGAGGGTTTCCGTTTTTTCGGCAACGTGTCCTATGGGCAGGACCTGACCCTGGAGGATTTTCTCGCCCATTACCACCAGGTGTTGTTTTGCACCGGGGCCGAGACGGACCGCCGCATGGGGATCGAAGGCGAAGACCTGCCCGGCAGCTTTCCCGCCACCCAGTTCGTGGGGTGGTACAACGGACACCCCGATTACCGCCACCTCCGCTTCGACCTGAGCGGTGAAAACGCCGCCGTGATCGGAAACGGCAACGTCGCCATGGACGTGGTGCGGATTCTGGCCAAACCCGCGGCGTCCCTGGCGGATACCGACATCGCCGATTATGCCCTGGAAGCCCTGCGCCACAGCCGCATCAAGACCCTCTGGCTGTTGGGGAGGCGCGGCCCGGCCCAGGCGGCGTTCACCAACCCGGAAATCCGCGAACTGGCCGCCATCGATGGCTGCGACCTGGTATTGCAACCCTCCGAGGTGGAACTGGATGTTCTCAGCCGCGAATTTCTCGATGGCGTCAAGGACCCCGTCCATCAACGCAACATGGATATTCTCACCGCCCACCTGGAAAAAGGGGAAGGCCGGCAGGAACGCAAAATCCGGGCGCGGTTTTTTGTCTCCCCCACCGCGGTGCTGGGCGCCGAACGGGTGGAAGGCCTGCGGCTGGAACGAAACAAGCTGGTCAAGGACGATTCGGGCGCCCTGCGGGCACGGGGCACGGGTGAAATGGAGGAAATTCCCGTGGAGCTGGTGTTCCGCTCCATCGGCTACCGGGGGATCGCCCTGCCCGGGCTGCCTTTCGACGAGCGGGCCGGGATCATTCCCAACGTGGACGGGCGCATGGTGGAAAGCCCCGGCGGCGCCACGGTGCCCCGGCTTTATGTGGCCGGATGGATCAAGCGCGGCCCCTCCGGAGTGATCGGCACCAACAAACCCGACGCCATCGCCACCGTGCGGGCCATGCTGGAGGACCTCCCCCGGCAAACCTTCCCCGAGGCGTTGGCCCTCGCGGACGAGGCGGTGCCCACCCTGCTGTCACAAAAAGGCGTGCGCGCCGTCGGCTTCGAGGATTGGAAGCGGCTGGACCAGTTGGAGGTCGAGCGGGGGAAACCCGCCGGCAAGCCCAGGGAAAAATTCACCACCATCGCCACCATGCTCGACGCGCTTTCCTAGCATCCCCGCGACCGGCTCCGCATCCTTTCAATTTGGCCTCCCGCTCATGCGGCAGCAACCGCGAACTGCTTTGGAACCGCCATAAACTGCATGGCGGGTCTGGGGTGAGGCCTCGTTGGAAGAACCTCGATCATCCAATCCACCCACCCCATGAATAGAAAGCTCCCCTCCCTGCGAACTGTATAGACCGGAGAAGGAGGGAGGAGGCCGAAGAGCCTGCCGAAGGCCGGAAGTTGAGGCTTCGTAGCGTCGAAACCACCCACCCCGTCCAATTTACCCTACCCCCCCCTCCTTCGCCCACCACGGAACCCTGGAAATGTGGAAAAAAGGATCGGCCATGGCGAATGGACTTCGATTTGCATCGAACATAATCGCAACATCGCAAAACAGTTCAAGGAGGAATTCCCTGCATCGGGGTTTGGAAAACCCAAGTTCGAAGGAGTTTGAGTATGAAATCAGGAACCGGCCTCACAGCGAGGACTCCCGGTGAAAGAAACCTGATCGATGCAAATGTGAGGGAAGCGGAAGCGGCGAACAAGGATATCGTCATCCGCTCCATGGAGGACAGTAACATTGAAGGGCTGGAAGCCTATCCCGATGGCATCAGTTTTCGATCCTCCCGCGGCCTCGCCGGGGGGAGCAGGATCGAGATTGTGCTTTGCAATACGATCCTGGTGGACGCCGAAGTGGTTGGAGTCATTATTTTGCCCAAAAGCACGGGTGGCGGATACATCATCCGCGCCCGATTCTGTAATCTGTCCCCTCAGTTTCTGGCATTGATTCACACGGAAATTTCACACATTTTCAAGACGGGCCGCTGACCGCGGCCCGTCCTCCCGCGAACACATTCCGGCACGGTGTTCATTGACAGCCTTCCCTGTCCCTGTTTTCCAAGCGCCGCCGGGGGGGGGTCGATGTTGATCCGTTGTTATGCCCTTTCGCCGCGCACCCGCCTGGAGGCCTCGCCAAACCGCCGCTTGGTCTGCGACGCGCCGTTGCAATCGGCCTCGCTGGGAGAGGGCGAATGGGCCTTGCTGAAGGCCCTCCGGCCCGGCGCGCCGATCGATGGCTACCTGACCGGCCTCACCCCGCAATGGACCGATTTCCTCGATGCCCTGGCGGCGCGGGGCTTTTTAAGCGCCAGCTACCGCACCAGGCCGCCACGGATCTGGCCCAGTGCCGAGGTGATCATTCCGGTTTACGGCAACGCGCGGGGATTGGCGCGCTGCCTGGAAGCGCTGGGCGCGCAGACCTACCCCCGCGAACGCCTGCGGGTGACGGTGGTCGACGATGCCTCGCCCACCCCCCTCGCCGCGTCACTGGCCGGCATGGACTTCGCCGGGTTGCCTCTGCGCTGGCTGCGGAGCCCCCGCAACCTGGGCCCCGCCTCGGCCCGCAACCTGGGAGCGGGCGCGCCCTGGAGCGGACGGGAAGCGGAGGGGGATGAAACCCCGCCGGAAGTGTTGGCCTTCGTGGACAGCGATTGCGTGCCCGCCACGGATTGGCTGGCCGGATTGGCCGCCGTGCTGGAAACCCCGGGAGGCGACACCGTGGGTATAGACACCGTGGGCAGCGACTCCGTGGGCATAGACGCCGTGGGGGGCGGCGTGGTTCCCCTGGACAGCGCTTCCTTGCTGGGCCGTTACGAGGGCGCCTGCTCGTCCCTGGTGCTGGGCCATGCGCCCGGCGCGGCGGGGTGGATCGGGCATCGGTTTTCCTACCTGCCTTCCTGCAATCTCGCGGTGCGCAGGGAGGCCTTTGAACGGGTGGGGGGGTTCAGGGAGGGCTGGCGCACCGGAGAGGACGTGGATTTCAGCTGGCGCCTGGCCGGGCAGGGATTCCGCATGTTTTACCTGCCCCAGGCCACCGTGGCCCACGACTTCAGGGTGCGCTGGGGCGCCTTCATGCAGCGCCGCCGGGTCTATGCCCGCTCCGAAGCCAGGTTGCGCCGCCATCATCCCGGCCGCTTCCGGGTTCCCCTGCGATGGAGCGGGTGGGCCCTGCTGGGCGGGGTCTGCGGGGCGTTGCTCACCGGATCGCCCCTGTGGTTGCTGATATCGCTGGCCGCCTGGCTGATCCCGGCGCTGCGTCCGATCCTGCCGGGAGCCGCCTGGGGAAGGACCGGGTGGATTTTTTCCATGCCCTGGCCGCTTAAAACCCGCCTGGCCGCATCGCTTCGCGCCCTGGCCGGGGTGTTGATTCACCATGGACGCAACTCCGCGCGGCAGTCGATGGCCGCCTGGCTGGTGCTGCTGGCCGTGTGGCCCGAATTGTGGCCGGCCGCGCTGGCCGTGTTCTCACTGGGCGCCTCCGGGGACTGGATCGCCCGTCGTTCCGGCCTCCTCCCCGGCCTCCGCCGGTCACGGCTCACCCCGCCGGAATTCCTGGCGGGGTATGCGGGAGAAATCCTGGCCTACAGCCTGGGACGCATCGAGGGAACGGCGCTGGATGTGCTCTCCCGGATTCGGCGCGGGATGCGGGCTTTGAGGAGATAGGGGAACCGCGGACGGGGGAGACGATCCGGTGGTGGTGACGGTAACGTTGGCCCAACCGTCCAGGGGAAATAAAAAACCGGCCTCCGGAAGCCAGATGGAAAAAAATTCGAAAAAATTTTGGGGAAAACTGTTGCGAAAACTCAGAAAAACACCTCTCAGGCCAGTAAATCCCTTGTGTTGCGGGGTCATCGCCGCGAATTTTCACTTCGCCGGGTGTGCCGGGAAGGCTCCCGATCCGGCAAGGTTGCCATTGGGAAAGGTTTGTGATTTATACTGGCTCTGGAACCGCTGCTTGACGCACGTCTTTTTTTGATGAAAATCCCGGCATTGCCGGATTGGCTCTTCCTTGATATTGGTTTATTCCCTTCGATGAACTCCGACCCAATCACCGCGCCTCCGTTCGTGGAATCTGAAAAAGCTCTTACCGAATCCTTTTGCAAGCCGGGTCGTTTAAAAGCTGGGCTGTTTAAAGCTGAGCCGTAAAGCCATGGCAACCCTGACTCCGGGAAACACCCTTTGACTCAACCAGTATTGGGAGACTTGATGAATCACAACCGCCGCGAAAGGTCTTTGGCACGGTGGAAGGTCAAATTCTGGGCAGGTTATGTCCTCCTGGCCGGGGCCTTGGCGATCCTTTCCACGGGGATTCTTTCCACCCCGGTATCCGCGCAGCAGAAATTGCTGACCAATGCGGATGTGGCGAAGATAGACGCGGGAACCGAAGACATCCGCCAGCCCATCAAATTCAGCCATAAGATTCACGCCACCGACAACCAGATCGATTGCCAATACTGTCATATTTATGCCCGCCGATCTTTTCCCGCCGGCGCCCCGCCCGTGGCCATTTGCGCCGGCTGCCACAAGTTTGTAGGCAAGGATTTGGATGAGGTGAAAAAGGTGATGGGGTACTGGGAGCGGAAAGAAGCGATTCCGTGGGTGAAGATTCACGATGTACCCGATTACGTGCGCTTCCCCCATTACAAGCACATCAACGCCAAGAACGAAAAATATCAAAATGGCGTCCCCTGCAAGGACTGTCATGGGGACATCGGAGCGATGGACGTGGTGAAGAAGCAATTTGACGATTTCGGACTGATGGGCTGGTGCCTGAAATGCCATTTGACCATCAAGGGCACATTTGAACAAAAGCGGGCCATCGCCTCCGTGGCCAATCCGAGAAAATTGAAATACGCCAAACATCCCAGCGGGAATTACGACCGGCCCAGGCTGACCGACTGCCTGACCTGTCACTATTGACCCGGAAAACTTTTGGCCCGGAAACCTTGTCTAGCGCCATCGATATAATTTTGCACGACAACCCAGGAGAGACCCTGATCATGACCACGGGAATGCACAGACGCGAGTTTTTCAAGTCCATAGCGATAGGCGGAGCCGTGGCGGCCGTGGCCGGTTGCGCGGACAAGCCGGAGAAACTGATCCCCTACCTGGTGCCGCCCGACAACGTGGAGTTCGCGCCCGGCATTCCCCTCGATTACGCCACCACCTGCATGGAATGCCCGGCCAACTGCGGCATGATCGTGAAAACCCGCGAGGCCCGCGCCATCAAGGCGGAAGGCAATCCGGACCACCCCTTGAGCCGGGGCGCGCTTTGCATCCGCGGCCAGGCCTCCCTGCAAACCCATTACAATCCGGCCCGCTATGCCAAGGCCAGGCGGCGCGGCCAGGATGGCTGGAAGGACATCTCCTGGCAGGATGCCGAGCAACAATTCGTGGCCATGTTGCGGGCCGCCGGCAAGGGGAGCATCGTCTACATCACCGGCAACGCCGCCGGCAGCCGCGCCGGTTTCCTCGATACATGGCTGGGGGAACTGGGCGCCGCGCCCAAGGTGGTGCTGGACCCGTTGGGCAGTCACAGCATTCGCGCCGCCAACAAACGCACTTTTGGGCGGGCGGAAATTCCCCAGTACCGGATCGAGGCAGCCACCCTGCTGCTCAATTTTGGCAGCGATTTTCTGGAAACATGGCAAAACCCGGTGGAAAACGCCAAGCGCTATACGGAGATGCACGCCTATGACGACCGGCGCAAGGACAAGGGAAAATTCGTCCACGTCGGCCCCCATCTCTCCCTCACCGGATCCAACGCCGACCAGTGGGTGAACGTCAAACCCGGCAGCGAGGCGATCGTCGCCCTGGCACTGGCCAAGGGCGTTTTGCAGCGGCGCCAGGGGGGCGTTCCCGCCGCGGACCGCACCCGGCTCGCCGAGTACCTCAAACCCTACACCTTCGCCAGGGCCGCCAAGGATTCCGGCGCCGATGCCGGGGCGCTGGAAAAATTGGCCCAGGAATTTTCCGCCGCTTCCCCTGGCCTCGCCATCGCGGGAGGCACCGCCCTGGCCACCACCGGCGCCACGGAAACCCAGGTCGCCGTCAACCTGCTCAATTACGTGGCCGGGAACATCGGCAAGACGGTGGTCTTCGGAGGGGGGCGGCAGATCGATCCCTCGACGCCGTTCAGCGAAATCAAAAAAGTCGTGGACCGCATGATGGCCGGCGAGGTGCAACTGCTGATCGTGGATGGCGCCAACCCCCTGTACAGTCTTCCAGGCATTATGCGGTTTTCCAGGGCGCTGGAACGGGTGCAATCCATCGTGTCTCTTTCTTCCGCCATGGATGAAACCACCGAGAGAGCTCATCTGATCCTGCCGGGCCAATCCTTTCTGGAGCGCTGGGGCGATGCCTTTCCGCAAAACGGGGTGAATTCCCTGGTGCAGCCGGTGATGGCTTCCATCTACCCGGAGCTCAAAGCAGCCGAGGACACGCTCCTTTCCGCCGCCAAGACCCTGGGCATGAAGGCCTTCAAAGGAATCGGCACCTATCGCGATTACCTGCGCGGACAATGGCTCGCCATTCAGAAAAAAGTGCAACCCGAAATGGATTTCGAATCCTTTTGGCGCGTCTCCCTGCAACGGGGCGGGCATTTTTCCACCGGCGGCGCTTCCACCAACGGTGCCTCGGCCAACGGCGCTTCCACCAACGGTGCCTCGGCCACCGTTTCCCTGGAGGCCGGCGCGCTCACGGGACGGCCGGCGGTGGTGCAGATGGCCGGCGACAAGAAGGGCATGACGCTGCTGCCCGTGCCTTCCCTGCGCCACCGGGACGGACGGGGCGCCTCCAATCCCTGGTTGCAGGAAATCGCCGATCCGATCACCAACGTGGTCTGGGATTCCTGGGCCGACATCAACCCCGTCACGGCCAAGAAAATGGGAATCGCCCACGGCGACCAAATCCGGGTGCGCTCGGACATGGGCCAACTCAAACTGGCGGTCAATCTCCATTACGGGGTCAACGAGGACGTGATCGCCATTCCGTTGGGTCAGGGGCACACCAGCTCGGGCCGCAACGCCGATCTGGTCGGCGTCAATATCCTGGACCTGCTGCCGGTGGCCGTGGACGAGCCCTCGGGCGATTTCGCCTATCTCAGCACGCGGGTGGTCGTGGAGGCCACCGGAAAAACCGGATACCTGGTTCAGACCACGGGCAGCCCGCGGCAGTTGGGGCGGGGCATCATTCAGACCCAGACCCTGGAGGACGCCAAGGCAGGAAAACCGCCCGATCATGTCCCAGGCGAAGTGCACGGAGAGCGCGAAAGGGACATGTACCCCAAGCGCGAAAATCAGGCCGCCACCCCCGGCTATTACGATCCCTACCGCTGGGGCATGACGGTGGACGTGGACCGCTGCACGGGATGTTCGGCGTGCATCGCGGCCTGTTACGCGGAGAACAATATTGCCGTGGTGGGCAAAACCCGCATCGGGCTGGGCCGCGAGATGTCCTGGATCACCGTGCAGCGCTTTTTCGAGGGCGAGGGCGACAACTACAAGACGTTGATGCAGCCCATGTTCTGCCAGCAATGCGGCAACGCGGGTTGCGAGCCGGTCTGCCCGGTGTACGCCACCTACCACAACCCGGAAGGGTTGAACGCGCAGATTTACAACCGTTGCGTGGGCACCCGGTACTGCTCCAACAACTGCGTCTACAAGGTACGGCGGTTCAACTGGTTCAATTACGAGTGGGACGCCCCCCTGCACATGCAGCTCAACCCGGACGTGACCGTTCGCACCAAGGGGGTGATGGAGAAATGCACCTTCTGTGTCCAGCGCATTCGCCGCGCCAAGTACGCCGCCAATGACGAAGGCCGGGAGTTGCACGACGGAGAGGTCACGCCCGCCTGCGTCCAGACCTGCCCCACCAACGCCCTCACCTTCGGCAATCTGTCCGATGCGAACAGCGTGGTTACCAAAAACGCCATGCGCGGGCATGGCGGTAGAGGCCGGGTGCGACAATACGAGGTTTTCCCGGAACTCAGACAACTTCCCGCGGTCACCTACCTGCGCAAGGTGACCTTTGAACCCATTGAAGAGGCCTGATTTGACAACGATTCCTCCATCGATCACCTATGCGGACATCAACGAGGTCGTCCTCCGCACCCTGGAACGGCCCCGGCCCGCCTATTTTCTGCTCCTCATCGGGACGCTCACCGGGCTGCTGATTGGAGGGGTCAGTTGGGCCATTCAGATCGACGTGGGCCTTGGCCTCAGCGGGATCAACCACCCCATCGGATGGGGCGTCTATATCACCAATTTCGTGTTCTGGATCGGGATCGGTCATGCCGGAACGCTGATCTCGGCGGTGTTCTTCCTCACCCGCGCTCCCTGGCGCGCCCCGGTCTACCGGGCGGCCGAGGCGATGACGGTGTTTGCCGTGCTGACCGCCGGGCTGTTTCCCCTCCTTCACGTGGGGCGGGTCTGGCTGGCCTATTGGCTGATTCCATATCCCAACTCGCGCATGTTGTGGGTGAACTTCAAATCGCCGCTGGTGTGGGACGTGTTCGCGGTTTCGACCTATCTCACCATTTCGGTGACCTTCTTCGTGGTGGGACTGATTCCCGATCTGGCCTCCATGCGGGACAGCGCCACAGGCCTGCGCAAGCTGATCTACAAGAGTTTGTCCTTCGGCTGGAATTTTTCCTACCAGCAATGGCTGCATTACGCCCGGGGCTACCTGCTGCTGGCGGCCTTCGCCACGCCGCTGGTGTTCTCGGTGCATTCCATCGTGTCCTGGGACTTCGCCATGTCCCTGCTGCCCGGATGGCACACCACCATCTTCGCGCCTTACTTCGTCGCCGGGGCCATTTTCTCAGGGCTGGCGATGGTGCTCACCATCGTGATTCCCTTGCGGGTGGTTTTCGATTTGAAGCACATCATCACCGACCACGTGCTGCAAAGCCTGGCCAGGGTGATTTTGTTCACCTCGGTCATCGTGGCCTACGCCTATACCGCCGAGTTTTTCATCGCCTATTACAGCGGGGTGGATTTCGAACGCTCCCTGTTCTACTTCCGGGCCTTCGGGGAGCCGGGATCGCTGGCGCCCTTCGCGGAAAAGGGTAAAATGGGATTCGCCCAGATCGCCTTCGGTATAATGGTGTTCTGCAACGTGATCGCCCCCCTCCCCCTCTGGCGCTGGAAAATCCGCAACAACGCGGTGGCCTTGTTCTTTATCGCCATCCTGATCAACATCGGGATGTGGTTCGAGCGGTTCAACATCATTGTCAGCTCGTTGATGCGCGACTTCAATCCGGCCAACTGGGGGCAGTACATCCCGCAGCCGGTGGAATTCGGCATCACGTTTGGCAGTTTCGGATTTTTCTTCACCCTGTTCATCCTGTTCACCCGGGCCATGCCCTCGGTGGCGATCGCGGAGGTCAAGGAGGTGCTGCCACCGCCCTACAAGTATCCCGAAAACCACCATGGAAACTGAAACCGCCATGCGCACTGACGTGAAACCGCCACGGAAAGAACAGCAGACCCAACTCGAGGATCGGTAACAATGGCCAAAACTTTTACGGGCATCTGGGGCACCTTTCCCTACCTGGACGAAGCCGCCACGGTGGCGAAAAAGTTGCGCGAGGAAGGCCGGGATTACAGTGTGCTTACCCCCTGCCCGCGCCACGAACTCTACGATGCGATGGGCCAACCTCAAAGCCGGCTGCCCTGGGTCACCCTGGTCTTCGGGGGGCTGGGCATATTTTTCGGCTATGCCCTGCCCATTTGGACCGCCTATGACTGGGTGTTGCCGGTGAGCCAAAAGCCGATCCTGGGCATCCCCGCCTTCACCATCTTCGCTTTCGAATTGATGGTGCTGCTGGGAGGGATGTCCACGGCGGTTTCCATTTTTTTGTTCGGTCATCTCGCCCTGTTCCGCTCCCGGCTGCCCAAATCGGAGAAGTTCAAGTCCTACGGCCGTTTTTCCAACGACCGGTTCGGCATCGTGGTGCGTTGCGACGAAAGCCAGGCCAGCGCGGTGGAAAATTTGATGAATGAACATTCGGCCGAGGAGGTGGTGCGTGAATTCTAAACGCCGGCATCTGAAACTCTACCTGGTGGGTTGCCTGGCCGGTCTTTTGGTGCTTGGCCTGTTCCTCGTGGCCGTGGTCTGGGCCTCGACGGCCTCCCGGCCCGACTATCAAGGGTTCGACCTGACCGCCCCCTGGTTCGATGGGAAATCGTTCGAATATTACCTGGAAATGTTCAACAGCCCATCGATCAAGCCCCAGGAAATTGGCACCTTCCAGCGTTTTCCGGACCAGTCGGTGCCCCGCACCGGGGTGGAACCGGATGTTCCCGATATCATCAACGACCAGGGTCTGCTCCGGGTTCAGATGCCGAAAAACCCGTCCCAGGCCACCGCCGCATCCATCGCCAGGGGCCGCAAAATGTTCAATATTTACTGCGCCGCCTGTCACGCCAGGGACGGGATGGGCAACACCCCGGTCACCCAAAAGGGTATCTACAGCATTTCGATCAAACCGCTGTTTCCTTTTTTGACCGAGGCGCACCTCTACAATAAAATCCGCTACGGCGGAACCGTCATGCCTGCCTACGGATTCCAGACAACGAAAAGCGAGCGCTGGGATATGGTCAACTACGTGAAAAGCCCCCAATTCGGTAAATGAGGAGGTAAATGAAAGCGATTTTAGAACAAGCCACCATTCAGTTGCCCTCCGCCTGGCGCATCCTGTTGTGGGTGTTGCTGGGCGCGGGGGTGCTGATGTTCATCACCGGGCTGGCGATGGGCGACGTGGATCGAAGCACCGAACGCACCTGGGAAGCTTTTTTGATCAACCTCCTGTTCTGGGGCGGTCTGGCCCAGGCCGGTGTGATCCTGGCGGCGATTTGGCAAATCACCGACGCCAAATGGGGGCGCCCCTTCAAACGGCTGGCCGAAGGCTTCGCCAGCTTTCTGCCACTGGCCCTGGCGGGATTCATCGCGGTTTTTTTCGGCGCCGAGTATCTCTATGAATGGGTGCATGAACCGATGGAGGTCAAGGCCGGATACCTCAACCTGGGTTTCTTCGTTACCCGAAACCTGATCGGCCTGTGCGTCCTCTTCGGGCTTTCCCTCTGGTTCGTCCACACTTCCCTCAAGCCCGATTTCGGGCTGGCCCAAAAACTGATCCCCTCCTGGGGCGGCAGCTTCTTCGCCCGACGGTTGTTGAAGGGTTACGGGGATCATGAAAGCGAGGTGGTGCGGCTGGAGTTACGCTCCCGGAAACTCGCCCCGGCCCTGGCCATCGCCCAGTCCTTCATTTTTACGATGGTGATCTTCGACTACCTGATGTCCCTGGACCAGGAGTGGTTTTCCACCCTGTTCGGGGTGTTCGTGATGGTGGGCAACCTGTATTCGGCCGCGGCGCTGCTGTTGATCATCGCCACGGTGGTGCGCCGCCTGCCTGGCGTGGCCGAGTACCTGACCATCAACCGCTACCATGACCTGACCAAGTTGACCTTCGCCTTCGCGGCCCTGTGGACCTACATGGCCTTTTCCCAGTACCTGGTGATCTGGTATTCCAACCTGCCCGAAGAGACGCCCTACCTGGTGACCCGCTCCATCGCCGACACGCCCTGGAAGCCGTTGTTCTGGGTGTTGTTCGGGGTGCTATTCGTCTTCCCGTTCCTGGTCTTGATGCCCAAGACCATTTGCCGCAAGCCCAATTTGGTGGCGGTGATCGCGGGTATTTTGCTGGTGGGCCAATGGTGGGCCAATTACCTGATGGTGGTGCCCTCGATCCAGGATCGTCATGAAAATCCGCAATTCTTGTTTGGCGCCCATGAGGTGTTGATCACCGCGGGATTCGGCGGCGCTTTTTTCCTCTGCTTTTTCTGGTTCATGAGCCGGGTGCCCATATTTCCCATCTCGGACAAGCACCTTACCAAGACCTGGCACGGGCATTAATCGCCCGTGCGCCCCAGGGAAGCGGCCTTCCCCCCAGATGCCTCCGTCCCCAAACGGCTCCGCCCCAGGCGCCTTTTCCCCGATGTTTTTTCCCTCAGACGCTTTTGCCGCGTTCCTGGGCCCGCCTCCTTGGGCCCCATGGTGCGCGGGTTTCGCGGTGTTTCAACCGTCCAGCCCGTTTCGCCCCCTCTTTTTCCGGCATCACGGCGCGTGACGCTTTCATGCCAGTTTATGGTCATGGATTCAATCGTTGGCGGGAACACGGCGACTCCGGGTTTCCGGGCGCCCTTTTCACCCGAATCGCACCAGCGTCGCGGCGGGATGTTGCGATACGGTTTCGACGCGGTATCCATACCGTGACGCCGCGGGTTCCCCCGCCCCGATAGGGGGGAAAACCGCCAGCCATCATGGGAAAGACCTGGCATGACAGTGAGAAGCAAAGGCGTCTGGCGGCTCGCCCCTTTGGGCCGGGGAGGCCTGCCGGCCGCCTTGGCGGTGCAGTTGCCTGGCGCCATGCTGCTGGCGGCGTTGTTGGCCGGCGCTCCGCTACGGGACGATGGCGGGCAGCGGCATTACAGTTTTCCGCACCGGCCGCGGTTCACCTATGCGGCGGGGGGGGAGACCGAGGCGGTGCTGGCTCTCACTTCGGCCACAGGCCGTGGCCTGTCCTCCGGCGGGGCCTTCCGCTCCGAGTTCGGCCATCTGCCCGATAGCCTCTACGTCAGCATCCAGATCGTGTTCTGAGCGGGAATTTTTCCGTGTTCGAACCGCGGCGGGTTATCCTGGAGGGGTTGAGGCTTCGCCGCAATACTCAAACCCGGCCAAATTACACCAAAGGAAAAGCCCTCTCCGGCCTTGAGGACGCCCAGGGGGTAGAGGCTTCCCTGAAATACCCGAAAACGCCCTGAATACACCCGCGGGAAGCCCACATCGATCTTGCGGCTGCCCTGTTGTCAAGAACCCGGAACGTCGCGTTTAAATCGTGTTAGAATGAAATTGAGGAGTTCCGATATAAAACCTCCGGTGTAAAACCTTGGTGGAAACCCCAAGAGAGAAAATTTCCGCCACTGAATATCCTGTAAAAAGGCTCGTTATGCGATTCGCATTTATCGGCGGGGGAAACATGGGCCGGGCCATGGCCGGCGCCCTGATCGCCAAGGGGGTTTGTGACGGGGCGGAGATCCTGGTGGTGGATCCCGATGCCAAAGCCCGGGAACGCAACGCGGAAAAAGGCATCCAGACCCAAGAGGAGATCGGCCCGGACGTGGGCGGCGCCCAGGTGGTTGTGCTGGCGGTGAAACCGCAGTCCGCGGTGGAAATGTATGCCTCCCTGCGCCCCCACCTCCAGGAGAGCCAGGTGGTGATTTCCATCATGGCGGGCGTGACCATGACCGCCCTGGAAAAAGGCCTGGGCCATGGCGCGCTGGTGCGGGTGATGCCCAATACCCCGGCCCAGGTTGGTATGGGCATGAACGTTTACTTCGCTGCCAAAGCGATCACGCCCGATCAGTTGCGGGAAGTGGAGGCCCTGCTCAATGCCTGCGGGGAGTCGCTGGCGGTGAGCACGGAAGACGCCATCGACGCGGCCACGGCCATTTCCGGGAGCGGCCCCGCCTACGTGTTCTTCATGGCCGAACATTGGATGAACGCCGCCGGGCGGATGGGTTTTTCGGGGAAGGATGCCGAAATGCTGATCCGGCAAACCCTGGTGGGCGCCACCGAATTGTGGCGTCAATCCGGTTTGCATCCCGCGGTGCTGCGCTCCCAGGTCACCTCCAAGGGGGGAACCACCGCGGCCGCTCTCGAGGTGTTCGGCGAAAAGGGCGTCGGCGAGGGTTTCGAGGAGGGCGTCACCCGCGCATATCACCGGGCCAAGGAACTGGGGCGATGAATCGGAAAGAGAACCGCGCCCTGCGCATCTTCGCCGGTAAAATTTTCGCCGGTAAAATTATCGTGACCCGGTGGAAAGCCTGGCGCGGGGGCGGCGTTGACAGGAAGAAGGCAAGGCGGAGCATCCGGCATGAATGATGGGTCAGGCAAAAGCCGGTTCAGACCACGGATCGTGATGATCGACGATGAGAAGTCGAATCTTCAGATCGTGAAGATCGTCATCATGCGGGAAAATCTGGAAAGCGATCTATCCTTGTTTGAAAACGGCGCATCCGCCCTGGAATTCATCCAAAAGAACCCGGTGGATCTTATTCTGCTCGATTTGGCCATGCCGGAAATGGACGGGTTTGAAATCATGTCCAGGTTGCAGGCCGACCCGAACACCGCGGACATCCCGGTGATCTTCCTTTCCGCCTACCAGGAAGCCAGTTACATCCTCAAGGCCTTCGATTTGGGGGCGACCGATTTCATTGGAAAACCGATCATCTCCCCCATCCTCACCGCGCGCATCCGGCAAATCATCAAGTCCCGGAGCCTGGAAAAAGAATTGCGGCTGAGAAACACCGAACTGGTCGACACCAACCGGCTGAAGGACGAATTGCTTTCCATCTGCTCCCACGATTTGCGGGCGCCCCTTTCCGCCATCGAACTGATCTGCCAGTTCCTGGAAGACACCATCCATGGGCGCTCCGAAAACTCCCAGCAGGAACTGGTCAATCGCATCGTCAGTCAGTCCAGGCTGGCCCGCAGGCTGGTGGAGAATTTGCTGGATCTCAACCGGATCGAGCAGGGAAGGCTGGTGCCCGCCTCCTCCCTGTTTTCCGTGGATGAACTGCTGGAACAATGCGTCAAGGAGGAAGACCCCAATCTGCTCAGCCGGGACCTTGAGTTTGAGCTTTCGCCGGTGGGTGGGGGCGTGCTTTGTTTCGGGGATCGGGGGATGATCGCCCAGGTGGTGCATAACCTGTTCAACAATGCCGCCAAATACGCCGAATCGAAAATCCGCTGCGAAGCGCGGCTGGTTTCACATTCGCAAGCCGAAGGCGGCAGGTTGAGGGTGGTGGTCTCCGACGACGGCAAGGGCATTCCAGCCGGACAGTCGGAAATGATCTTCCAGAAATACCTCAAATTGGAACGTCAGGGCAGCGGCAGCGGTCTGGGACTGTACATTTCCAAGCAAATGATCGATCTGCACGGCGGGGAGATTTCCGTCGCGGAAAACAATGAGCAGGGAGCGCGGTTTGTCATTGAGTTGCCCAACGCCTTCCAACCCGATCAATTGCCCGTGCTGGCCGATTACAGCCATGCGCGCATCCTGATCGCGGGAGAATCGAAGTCCTGGGGAGAAATGGTGGAAGGGCTGTTGCTGGAGAGCGGCCTGATATACATTGAACAAGCCCGCACCCATGGAGACATCCATTCGGCATTTGCCCCCACCGGCCCAAACCTGGTGATTGTGGATTTGGCCACCGCGGGTCTGATGGAAGGGTTTTCCACCACCTTGGAATGGGGCCGTTCGGGCGTCGATTGGATCCTGATCGGCCAGCTCCATCAATCGGAAATCCAGCGCACGATACCCGCTTCCTCCCGTTTCGCGTCGCTGAAAAAGCCCTTCAATCCCCTGGTGTTTTTAAGGCAGGTGCAAAATTTTTTGCAGGATCATGGAACCGTTGAGGCCTCTGCGCTCGTCAAATGATTCAGGGATTCGATCATAGCGCCTTTCAATCCCGCAACCCCAGGAAAATGCCCCTGTCGCCAATGGCGGAACAGCGCGGGGAAAGCCGGAAATTTCAAACTTAA
This sequence comes from SAR324 cluster bacterium, assembly GCA_022573975.1. Lineage (GTDB taxonomy): Bacteria > SAR324 > SAR324 > SAR324 > JACQKK01 > JACZSY01. The sequence goes on from JACZSY010000004.1 coordinate 17,883, forward strand.
AATTTTCAAACATAAAATAACGTCTCCCAGCGTGGTGGATTTAAACCTCAGGAAAGGGTTGTCGATGAAACATTTATTGATCGTGGATGATGAAAAGGAAAACCGGGATGCCTTGACCGACATCTTTTCCTCCGAATTTGAAATTGAAACCGCCAAGGACGGTGTTGAGGCCCTTGAGAAAGCGGAAGCCCTGACCCCCGATCTGATCATTTTGGATATCCTCATGCCCCGCATGGATGGCTTCCAGACCTGCCTCAAACTGCGGCAAAACGAAAAAACGCGGCGGGTGCCCATAATTTTCCTCACCTCCAAGCAGGAACCGGAAACCGAATCTTTCGGGCTGGAACTGGGCGCCGACGATTTCGTGGTCAAACCATTCAACAAGGAAGTGCTGAAAACCCGGGTCAAAAAACGTTTGAGCGGCGTTTCCCGGGAATCCGTCGGGGAGATCACCGAAATGGGGGAATTCGCCATTCACTGGGAGCGGCATGAGGCCATTCATGGCGAAGAACATATTCCGCTGACCACCAAGGAAATTGGCCTGTTGAAGCTGTTCGTCGAGAACGAGGGCAAGTTGTTGAGCCGTTCGGCGATTTTGGAGCGGGTGTGGGCCGATACCTATATCACCGACCGAACCATCGACTCTCATGTCAAGGAGTTGCGGAAAAAATTGCCTCCGTTGACAAAATTCCTGAAAACGATTTATGGGAGCGGATACCGGCTGGATCTTTAGGGCCGGGGAGTTGGCGGGCTGAAAACCCGGGGAGCGGGGATGATGGAAAAGCGCACGATTCCAGATCGATTGATCACCCCCGGTCTCTCGCCCAGGGAGCGATGGCGGGGCATTTTCCGAAAGGGGATGGTTCCAGCAGGGGAAAAAATGGAACGTACGGGAAAGGAAATCGAGGGCGGGGAGATGCGGGCGGAACTTTTTCGCCGGCCAGGGCGAAGACCGGCGTCCGGTGGGTTCAGGACGGGGCTGGAAGTCAAAATCCTTTTATCCATTGGCGCCATCTCCAATTTCCACTGGCCTCAGCGCTCCATCCGCTCCCGTTCCCGCCGGGCTTCCTTTTTGCGGATTTTTTCCGCCTGCGCTCTTTTCAGCCGTTTGGCCAAGGAGGGTTTGATGTTGAATTTACGGCGGCTCAATTCCTTGAAAAGTCCCTCTTTGATCAGTTTTCGTTTTAATTCCCGCATGGCGCGGTCCACCTGATCGTTGGATACTTTTACCTCGATCATTCTCCGGCAACTCCTTTCCCCGCCATTTCTTGATGGGCGGCCTGTCAATATAATTTCAATTTCCGCTGCAAGGGTCCGGCATGGAACTCCCGCAACGGTTTCGGGTTTTTTGTGGCGCTCTACTTTTCCATGGCACACTGCCACCAAACTCGTTAAATTATCACCTGGAAAGATAATTCACAACTCGCCAAGGAAGAAGAACGGCGGAATTCATTTGACCGTGGAAAACGGAACACATTATCATGATCGGATAACAGCCGGCCCGGGGGGAAAGGCGATGATGCAATCCCAACCCTGTCCCTTCGGATTGCACGGCTGGGAACCGCATAGGCCAAACACGCCTTCGGCGGGCCAACGGAGCAACCTGCACACAAAAGGGATATTGACCGATGTTGACACAGTTACGAAATAGCGCCAAGTCATGGATCATCAAATTGTTGTTGGGACTGATCATGGTCACCTTCGTGATCTCCTTCGGCGTGGGTTCCATCAACAATCCCAAGGAAGTGCTGGTGGAAGTGGATTCCCATGAAATCCTGGTTTCCCAGTTTCAACGCGAATACCGCGATGCGGAAAATCGGCTGGGCAGGCTGTATCGAATCAACGCGGATCAGATCCCGGCCCTGGCCCGTCAACTCAACCTGCGCCGCCAGGTGATGGACCGGATGGTGGACCGCTATCTGATTCTCAAAGCGGCCAGGAAAGAAGGCTGGAGAGTCAGCGACCAGGAGGTGGAGACAACCATCAGGAAGGACAAATCCTTCCACATCGAAAACCGTTTTGATTACGCCCAATACACCCAAATATTGGCCCAGGGAAATTATACTCCGGATCAGTATGAGGAACTCTTGAAAAACGATCTGCTGGAGCAAAAACGCCTGCGGAATCTTGTCGCGGGGATCGTGTTGGGCGACAAGGAAGTCCACCAACGCTATCGGTTGGAAAACCAACGGGTCGAGGTGGATTATTTCCGTGTAAATCCGGAAAAATTCCAACCGCCCGGAGAGATCGGGGATGTGGAAATAAAAGCCTATCATAAAAAAAACCCGAAACTTTTCACCGAAAAACCCCGCTTCAGGGTTCGATTTTTTGTGTTGGGCCTGTCCCATTTGGAAAAAGGCCTGAAGGTGCGCAAACGAGCCGTCACGCGGTATTTCGAGCGAAACAAAGACACCGAATTCTCCACCCCGAAGCAAGTGAGAATTAGTCAAATTATGATGCGCATGACCAAGGGGGGCGATCAAAACACCAGTAAAGATGGCGCCCCCAAAGACGATGCCGCCAAGGACGGTGCCGCCAAGGACGATGCCGCCAAGGACGATGCCGGCAACATCAAGGAAAAGGCTCGGGAGGAGGCGATTCGCGCCAAGATGGATAAAGTGCTGGCCAGGGCCCGCGCGGGTGAGGATTTCGCCGGGCTGGCCAGGAAATTCTCCGAGGATTTGACGGGAAAGAAGGGCGGCGATTTGGGCTTTTTCAATAAAGACGACATGCTGCCCTGGTTTTCGGAGGTGGCATTTTCCCTTGCCAAAAATGGCATCAGCAACGTGGTTCAAAGTCCTTCGGGCCTGCACATCCTGAAAGTGACCGATGTCAAACCGGGAAAAAAACAAACCCTGGCGGAGGTGCGGGGAAAAATAGAGGATTTTATTCGCGCCAAACGGGCCGAAAACAAGCTTAAGTTGGAAGTGGAGCGAACGCCGTCTAAAATCCAGACCGAGGGTTTCGACAAGGTTGCCGCATCCTTGCAGTTGCAGCCGGCCGACTCTGAAGAGTTCGGCCCCGGGGGGGTGGTGAAGGGCCTGGGCTCCATCAACCGTCTCTACAATCAGATTCGCAAGGCCCGCAAGGGGGATACCGGCGTTTTACGCCGCAATCCTGTGCTGGGGCATGTGTTTTATGAAGTGACGGAAAAAAAGAACGCCTATGTAAAACCTTTGAAGACCGTTCGCTCGCAGGTGGCCGAAATCCTGCGGAAAAAAGGCCGCAGAAAAGCCGCCCTGTCCATGGCGAAATCCACGGTGAAATCGATGAAGAACGCGGCGGCCTTCAGCGCTTTTGCCGGAAAACATAGCTTCCCGATAAAAACCGTGTCCTTCACGGTGGTGGACAACTCCATCGCCGGTTTGGGGGTCAATCCGGATTTCCTGCGCTCGGCTTTCAAGCTGACGGCGGAAAAACCCTTCGCGTTGAATATCAAGGATGAACAGGCCTATTTGATGCGTTTCAAGCGGCGTTTTTTCCAGCGCCCGAAGCGGGAGGCGGAAATCAAAAAGCGAATCCGCCGGCAATTGGAAGACACTTACCGGCAATACGTGATTGATACCGAGACCAAGCGGCTGCGCTCCAAGGCGAAGATCGATTTGCTGATCCCCGAACTGGTGGAAATCAATCCGCTGCCTCCCTTGGCCAATTCGCGCCGGCGCAATTAAAACGCTGCCTCTCTCTTCCGTTTATTTCCCACCCCGTTTCCTGAAATCCGATGACCGTTGGGTATGTGATCCAGGTAATGCCGACCCTGGCCGTGGCCTGCATGCGCCTGGGCGAACTGGTGCTTTCCCACCATTGGCTGGCCCGCTCCAGGCACGATGGCCGCGCAGAGGTTCTCCCCGAGCCGATCTATCTTTTCATGGTGGCCCTGCACGGGCTCTGGCTTGCCGGCTGCCTGGCCGAACCGTTGGTTCTGGAGCGCCCGGTGAGCGCTTGGCTGTTCTGGCCGATGGGGGCGATGTGGCTGATGGCGATCGGGCTGAAGCTTTGGATGTTCGCCGCCATGGGCCGCCTTTGGAATGTGCGGATCGTGCGCCGCACTCCTCAGCCGGTGGTCACCGGCGGCCCCTACCGGTTCATACGGCATCCCAACTACCTGGCCGTGATCGTCGAAATCGCCGTCATTCCGTTGATGACCGGGGCCTGGTGGACCGCCCTGGCCGGCAGCGCCGCCAATGGAATCGTCCTCATCTCCCGCATTCGCCGCGAGGAAGCCCTTTTGTTCGGAAATCCTGCCTATCGCGCGGCATTCTCCACTAAAAAACGCTTCATTCCAGGGGTATTCTGAAAGTGCGGGCAGAGCGAGGCCCCCGGGTGCGGTCATGTTTTGCTTGGCACCAAGGGTCAAAATGCAGTATGGGTTAACCTTGGAAAATTTCCCATAAGCATCTCTATACATATTTTTCGGGCACCGTATTCCACAAGTTATTTAAAAGCCCCATGATGGGTCCCGGGATGCCGGGCATCCTCACCAGCGCCGAGTGTTCACATGTTTAAAAACCTGCTGAAGCTGTCAGGGTTCAAGATTTCCCTCTTGATCTCGTTTGGGATGGTCATTTTTTTCATGTACAACACCTTCGTGGGGCAACAGAGTTTCCTCAGCCTGCTGGACAAAAAAGTGGTGGATTTCATCGTCAATTACCGGGGACCGATTATCCCCAAGGATCAAAGAGGGGAGACCGTGGTCATCGCGGTCATCGACACCCTCTCGGTGGATGAATTGGGGAGATGGCCCTGGCCCCGGAACATCATCGCCGACCTTATCGACAAGCTCAATAATTATTACGAGGCGCGGGTGATCGCACTGGATATCGTGTTTTCCGAACCGATGCACAACACCTTGGGAATCGCCACCGACAGGTTCAAAAAAAGATTCGAGGAACTTGGATTCGCCAACAATTCCCGTGGAAAACAATTCATCCAATTACTGGAAAACACCAAACGGGAGCTGGACGGGGATGCGAAACTGGCCCGCACCCTCTCCAAAACAGACAATGTCGTGCTGGGTTATCTTTTCTTCAACGACCCAGATAAACTTAAACATTTGACGCCAGAGAATATCCGGGATTCGGCCAGCCGCATCGAGGGCTCCCATGTCACCGCCATTTATAAGCCAGGGGGCGTGGAGCTGGCCGAAAATACCGTTCCGGTCGGATTGGTTCCAGAATCCAACATAGCCAAGTTTACCCAGAACAGAAAAAATTTATCCGGCCATTTCAACATGCAACCCGATCTCGAGGATGGCATGGTGCGCCGGGTTCACATGTTGATGAAATATGGGGAACTCCTCTTTCCCTCCCTGGTGCTCCAGATTTTGCGGAAGAATTTCGACGCGGACATCGTGGTGAACCTGGACACCAATGGGTTCGTGGAAACCATCGAAGTGGGCGGGGGAATCATCAATCCCATCGAAACGGATCAGGAAGGGGCGGTGCTCATCAATTACATGGGCCCGGCGGGCACTTTTCCCCATTATTCCATCAGCAAGATATTGCGGGGGGAAATCCCCAAGGAAAAGCTGGAAGACCGGATCGTTCTGGTGGGGCCCACCGAGCCGGGAATTTTCGACCTGAGAACCACGCCGGTGGGGGTGGCTTTTCCCGGGGTGGAGGTGCACGCCAACGTTTTGAAGAACATTTTATCCGGCGAATCCGGCCTGTATTTCCGGCTGGATTTCATGAACGATTTATATTCCATATTGTTGATTCTGTTGTTCGGCCTTGTGGTGGGATTCACCCTGCCCAACCTGAAACCCATCTACGGTTTCCTTTTCGCGGTGGGCTTGCTGGCGGTGTTCAGCGTCACCCACGTGTTCATGGTGATCGAGATGCTCACCTGGACTTCTTTCATCTATCCCTCCCTCACCCTTCTGCTGACCTGGATGGCGGTGACCCTGTTCCAGTTCCTGGTCTCGGACAAGGACAAGCGATTTATCAAGGGCGCCTTCCAGCAATATCTCTCCCCGGATGTGATCGCCCAGTTGATGGACAATCCCAAACAACTCCAACTGGGTGGGGAAAAACGGGTGATGACGGCATTTTTCTCCGACGTGCAGGGATTCTCCACCATCTCGGAACAACTGGATCCCACCGAACTGGTGCAACTGCTCAACATTTACCTGACCCGCATGACCGACCTCATCACCGATGTGGACGGCACCATCGATAAATACGAAGGGGACGCCATCATCGCGTTTTTCGGGGCGCCCACGTTCTATGAAGACCACGCCATCCGCGCCTGCCAGGTCACCCTGAGGATGCAGGTGGCGCTGGAGGAAATGCGGCAGACCTGGAAGGAAGAGGGCGTGGACGAGAGCCTGTGGCTCTACCAGCGCATCGGGCTCAACACCGGGGACATGGTGGTCGGCAACATGGGGTCGGCAAAACGTTTCGACTACACCATGATGGGAAACGCGGTGAACCTGGCCGCCCGGCTGGAAGGGGCCAACAAGAACTATGGCACCTTCGATTGCATCAGCGAATACACCTATGAACCGGCCAAGGAGGCCATCGAGGTGCGCGAACTGGACCTGATCCGCGTGATGGGGATCAAAACCCCGGTGCGCATCTATGAGTTGGTGGCCGAAAAAGGCCAACTGTCCGAAGAGAAAACCAAGGCCTTCAAATATTTCGCCAAGGGGCTGGAACTGTACCGCGACCAGCAATGGGACGAGTCGGCCAAGTATTTCAATGCGGTCAACAAGTTCATTCCGAACGATCCGCCCTCCAGCAAGTACATCCAACGCTGCAAGGATATGAAAGCCAATCCTCCAGCGACGGACTGGGATGGCGTGTTCGAGGCCACCAGCAAGTAGGCCCGATCCCGATATCCCTCGCTTGGGGCGCGGCGGTTCAGAAGGCGCGATTGTGCGGATTGCCCAGCGGTTCAGCGTGGGGGATCGCCATGGGCACACCGGCCCTCCCATCTCATTTTTCCACCGCAATCCAGGCGCGGAAGACGCCACCGTCCGCTCATCTCCGTCCGCTCATCTCCGTCCGCTCATCCCACCCAGGGGAACGCCAACTGGCTTTCCAGGCCGGGCTCCGGAGGCGCGTTGTCCAGTTGGGAGAGACCCAGGCCCAGCAATCGCAGCTTTTCGCCCATCAATCCCGAGTTGCGGAACAAGGCCTCGGCCTGCGCGCGGATTGTGCCCTCCTGGTCGGTGTGAGCGGCCAGGGTGACGCTGCGGGTGATGGTGCGGAATTGGGCGGTGCGCAGCTTCACGGTGAGCGTGCGGCCCTTCACCCCGGCGGAGACCATGCGGCCGGCCAGCCCCGCCGCAAGCTCCGCCAGCCGCTCCAGCAGCCATTGCGGGTCATCGTGATCCTCGGCGAAGGTGTCCTCGATGCTGACCGATTTGCGTTCCCTGTGGGGCTCCACCGCGCGGTCGTCGATGCCGCGGGCGATGCGGTGAAAATAGGCGCCGCGCTTGCCGAAGCGGTGGGTCAGTTCCGCCAGCGGCAGCGACTCCAACTGGCCGCAGGTGGTCATCCCCAAAGCCTCGAAGGCGCCAAGGGTGGCCTTGCCGATGCCCGGCACCTTGCCCAGCGGCAGGATTTTCACGAACGCGGCGACGTCTTGGGGGCGGATCACGAACAGGCCATCGGGCTTGCGCTCATCGGAGGCGATTTTGGCCAGGAACTTGTTGGGGGCCACACCGGCCGAAGCGGTGAGCTTGGTTTCCCGCAGAATATCGCCCTTGATGGCCTCCGCGATGCGCGTGGCCGAGGGGTTGCCCACGCGGTTTTCGGTCACGTCCAGATAGGCCTCGTCCAGCGAAAGGGGTTCCACCAGATCGGTGTAGCGATGAAAAATCGCCCTGATTTCCCCCGAAACGCCCCTGTATTTTTCAAAGCTGGGGGGAATGAACACCGCCTGGGGGCAGAGCCGGTAGGCCCGCGAACAGGCCATGGCCGAATGGATGCCGAAACGCCGGGCCTCATAACTGGCCGCCGCGACCACTCCCCGGCTGTTGGGCGATCCCCCCACCACCACCGGCAGGCCCTCCAGGGCGGGGTTGTCCCGTATTTCGACGGACGCAAAAAAAGCGTCCATGTCGATATGAACGATTTTTCGAATCCGAGGATCGGAAATTTCGCTGAACATGAACAAAAGTTTACCAGAAAGACGCCAGGAAATCCAGAGGTAGCGATTCTGGACCTGCCCCAAAAATAGCCGTTTCCACTTGCCGATCACCGCAAGCACCTGGAAAACAAGGAACGAGGCTGTTTGCGGACGTGATTTTGGGGAAACTGCTGGTTTATTTGGGTTGAATCTTCCGTGTTGGTGGGATATGTTTATGGATTACGTTTTTTTGCCCTTACTGAGTTTTTCTTTTCACCGTGGCGATGCATTGAACGGTGATTAACGACATCACGAAACAGATTCCAGCAATGAACCCTGTCGAGATGGATTTCGAAAAAGCCGGAGGATTGATCACCGCCGTGGTTCAGGACTACCAGAGCGGCGAGGTGCTCCAGGTTTCCTACATGAACCCGGAATCCTTCGCATTGACCCGGCAAACGGGGAGAATGCACTATTTTTCCCGTACGCGGAATAAATTGTGGATGAAGGGCGAACAATCGGGTCATTTTCAGGAGGTGGTGGAGACCCTGGTGGATTGCGACCTGGATGCGTTGGTGTTCAAAATTCGTCAAATTGGCGGCGCCGCCTGCCACACCGGCTACCGCTCCTGTTTTCACCGGCGCCTGGAAGCAGGCGGAAATTTGATCACGATAGAAAAAGAGAAAGTCTTCGATCCCGCCCAGGTGTATAAAGCATGATATTAAAGCTTGGAATTCCCAAGGGGAGCCTGCTGCAAGCGACGGTGGAACTGTTCCGGAAAGCGGGTTACAAAATTACCATTCCCGATCGTTCCTATTACCCGAACATCGACGATCCCGAAATTGAATGCCTGTTGCTCCGTGCGCAGGAAATTGCCCGCTATGTGGAGGAAGGATTGTTGGACGCCGGTTTGACCGGCTACGACTGGGTGATCGAGAACGACGCGGATGTGCACGAGGTTTCCGACCTGGTGTATTCCAAGACCGGATCGGGAAAGGCCCGCTGGGTGCTGGCGGTGCCCAACGATTCCCCAATCCAATCGGTGAAAGATCTCGAGGGAAAAAGGATCGCGACCGAAGCCATGAACCTGACCAATAAATACCTGGCAAAACACGGAGTGAAGGCCAAGGTGGAATTTTCCTGGGGCGCCACCGAGGTCAAACCTCCGAAACTGGCCGATGCGATCGTGGACATCACCGAAACCGGCTCATCCCTCCGCGCCAACAACATGCGGATCGTGGAAACCTTGCTGGAAACCAACACCAAACTCATCGCCAACCACCAAGCCTGGGAAGACCCCGAAAAACGCGCGAAGATCGAACAAATCGGCATGCTCCTCATCGGGGCCATCGTGGCTGAAACCAATGTGGGTTTGATGATGAACGTCCCGAAAGCCTCCTTGGCCGAAATCGCCGGTATCCTGCCCTCCTTGCACACCCCCACCATCTCCGAAATGACCGATTCGAAATGGGTGGCGGTGATGGTGATCCTCGAGGAAAAGGTGGCCCGGGACCTGATTCCCGAATTGAAACGCCACGGCGCCAGTGGCATCGTTGAATTTCCTTTGAACAAGGTCATTCCTTGATCATGAAGCACACCGCCGCAAGCGGAGGGGAATGGAACGGCATAAAAAATTCAAACCTTTTTCGCGGCATTTTTCCCATATTTTCACCGGAAACCTCCTTTTCCCCATGGTCTTCAGGCCAAATCGCCGTCAGTCAAGGCCTCGGTTCAGTGCAAATTTCCCGCTTTTTATCCCGGCGGGGCTTTTGGTTGACAATGCCTCAGATTGTGCCATAAATCGTATCTTGGCCGGTTTGTACCTATAACCATTTTTTCAACCCATTCCAGTGCCTTTTTTTAAAACAGGCTTTCATCCAAAATGAAGGCAAGCCTGCTTTGGCGGGGGCATTGATCAGCAAGAAACAGTAAGGACCACCCATGGCATCCGAAGACATCGAGCAGCAGGATCAACCCACCGTATCTCCCCAGGAAGAATCCAACACCATATTTATCGACGATGATGTCGATTTCCCCAAAATTTTCGAGGAAAGCCTTCAGCATTTCCAGGAGCATCAAATCGTCAAGGGGAAGGTTATTGGATTTCAAAAGGATTTTGTCACCGTGGATATCGGTTACAAATCCGAGGGACAGATTTATATTGAAGAATTTACCGACGAAAACGGTGAGTTGAAGGCCCAGATTGGAGATGAGATCGAGGTGTTTCTCGAATCGGTCGAGGACGCCAACGGTGTGGTGGTGCTCTCCAAGGAGAAAGCCGAAAAACTCCGGGTGTGGGAGAGGGTTGGGCGCATCTTTGAGGAAGGGGGAACGGTCGAGGGCGTGATTTCCTCCCGGATCAAAGGGGGCTTGTCGGTGGATTTCGGCATCAAGGCCTTTCTCCCTGGGTCCCAGGTCGATTTGCGGCCCGTGCGGAATCTGGACAAGCTGATCGGAGAGAAGTTCGAGTTCAAAATCCTCAAATTCAACCAGAAACGCGGAAATATCGTCCTGTCGCGCCGGGCCTTGCTGGAAGTGGACCGGGAGGAGCGCCGCAAGAAGACCCTGGCCATCCTCGAGGAAGGCGCGCGCATCAAGGGGTTTGTCAAGAACATCACCGATTACGGGGTCTTCATCGACTTGGGCGGTGTGGACGGACTGCTCCACATCACCGATATGACCTGGGGCCGGATCGTCCACCCCTCGGAGATGTTCTCCATCGGAGACGAGGTGGAAGTGGTTGTCCTCAAGTTCGACCCGGTCGAAGAAAAGGTCTCGCTTGGCCTCAAGCAAAAATCGGCCAACCCCTGGGACCTGGTGAAGGAAAAATACCCCATTTCCACCCGGATTTCAGGCAAGATCGTCAGCCTGACCGATTACGGCGCCTTCATCGAACTGGAACCCGGCGTGGAGGGATTGATCCACGTCACCGAAATGTCCTGGACCCGGAAAATACGGCATCCGGCCAAGTTGTTCAATCTGGCGGATATAGTGGAGGCCGTGGTCAAGGACCTGGACGTGGACCGCAAACGCATTTCGCTTTCCATCAAGGAAGCCGAGCCCAATCCGTGGGAAACCATCCATCTCAAGTACCCCGTCGGGAGCCTGGTCTCCGGGAAGGTGAGGAACATCACGGATTTTGGAATCTTTATCGGACTGGACGAGGGAATCGACGGACTGGTGCATATTTCCGATCTTTCCTGGAGCCAACGGCAGCGCAAACCCTCCGCTTTCGCCAAGAAGGGGGATGAGATCGAGGTTAAAATCCTTCACATCGACGCGGACAAGGAACGTCTTTCCCTTGGCATCAAACAACTGACCGAGGATCCCTGGAAAAACCTGGAAGACAAAATCAATATCAATGACGAGGTCATCGGCCGGATCGTCAACGTCACCGATTTCGGCATCTTCGTCGAGGTGATGGAAGGCGTTGAAGGACTCGTTCACATCTCGGAGATCGATCAGGACATTCCCAAGGAAAAAATCCAGGAATTTTATCAGGTCAACTCCTTGATCCGGGCCAAGGTGCTCAAGATCGATGTGGATGAAAGGCGGCTGGGTTTGGGCATCATCGGCCATGTGGAAAACCCCGATGAAATTCCTGGTCAGAACGAGGTGCTGAGGCAGGCCATGGCTGGGGTCGATCTGAATATCGGCTCGGACCCGGACCCCGCCGCCGAAGCGGATGAAAAAGATGCGCCCCCGGCCGAGGCGGATCGGGCGAAGGCGAAGGCGAAGGGCGCTACCGAAGACGGCACCGAAGACGCCACCGAAGCGGAAGCCGCGGATGCCGCGGCGCCTGAAAGCGAGGCGGCGGGTGAAAAAACGGCGGGCGAGGCAAAGGAAGCAGCGGCCGAAGCGCCGGCGTCCGGGAGCGAAGCGGAAGGCACGGGTGGAGAAGCGGAAAGCACGGGTGGAGAAGCCGAATCCGACGCGGACAAAGACGGTGGAAAAAAAGCCGCCAAGGCCAAAAACGCCAAAGAACCATCCGATGAAGGGGCCAAAGCCGGTAACGATAAACAAGAAGAAAAATCCGAGGCTACAGAAGATTAACCCGAGAATAAGCCGAGCATAACCAGCGGAATTTATTCTTCGATTTCCCTCCAAAACGACCTCCGGGGATGCGCCGGGATCGCGGTGGCCAGCCACGCGGCGGCGGGATCCCCGGCCCTTCCCTCCCAGCCGTTCATTTTTCCCGTCACCGCACCCCCCGTTTCAGCATCGGCCAGGTTGCCCTTGGAGAGGGAATGCCGCCAGGGAAGGAGGAATCGCTCATCGATCCAAACGATTCCGGCCCGGGCCCGGCCGGCCATTTTTGGGAGTTGGAGGCCGAACTGGATTTGGCCGATGCGGAATTGTGGAGCCTGTTTTGTCACGAGAAAGGCGCCGCGGGTGCCGAGGTGATGGAAGAAGGGGATTCCCGGCTCACCATCCGTCATTTTTTCAATACACCTCCGGAGGGGTTCGGGGAATTGGACAATCTGGCCGCCGCAAAAGAAACGCTCCGATTTTCTGAAACCATGCTGGAAGCTTTTTCCGGACGATATCCCGCCGCCACGCCTCCGCATCGTATCGTCTGCCGGGCGCGCCCGGTGGAGCCCTGGGAGACCGCCTGGCGGGTTCATTTCAAGCCACTGGCCATCGGCGCGCGGTTGTTGATCGCCCCTCCATGGGAGCCCTTGCAGCCTGCCCGGGATGGGGCGTCCGCCCAGGAGGAGCGCCGGCTCCGGGTGGTGGTCGATCCCGGGATGGGGTTCGGCACCGGTGGGCATGCCTCGACCCGCCTCGCTTTGATGCTGTTGGAGGATTTGTTGCTGGAACCACCGATGGAACACCCCCCCTGGCGCATGCTTGACGTGGGCACCGGCTCGGGCATCCTGGCCATCGCCGCGGCGCTGTTGGCGGAAGCGCGAGTGACGGCGGTGGATATCGACAAGGACGCCCTGCCCGAAGTGCGCCGCAATTTCCGGCTCAGTGGCCTGACCGGCCCCGAGTTTTTGCTGCGGGGGGAACCCGCTTGCCTCAGGGGGAGCTACCCCCTGGTGACCGCCAATATCACCGCCCCCGTGCTGCTGACCCTGCGCGATTCCCTGCTTCGCTTGACGGCGCCGGGCGGATATCTGATTGTGAGTGGCGTGCTGGAATCCGAACTGGAGTCTTTTTTACCGTCCTTCCTGACCCACACGGGCAATTTTTCCGTCCAGCTCGAGGTTGAAAAACGCCATCAAGGATGGTGGGGCTGCCGCATCAAACGTGGATCGTCCGATCCCTGACAGCAAAATTTAATTTGAGGCCATGGCGAAAAAACGAACTTCTATCGGCGGCGATGACGGCTCCGGCGGCCAGGAAGGCACCGTGACCGTGCCTTTCGAGGAGGCAATGAAACATCTGGAAAACGCGGTGCGAAAGCTGGAAGACGGCGCCCTGGGTCTGGAGGATTCCCTCAAGGTGTTCGAGGAGGGGATTCAATGGAGCCGTCAATGCCATCACCGCCTTGCCGATGCCGAGCGCAAGGTGGAGATGTTGCTGAAAACGGACAGGGAGGAATTGACCCAGGTGGCATTCGACCTGGGCGAGGAGGGGGATGGATAAACGGCGATGGTTGCGCAAACGCTTGCCGGGGAAAAGCGGCGCTCACGGCATCAACCGATTGCCATCCGGCAATAGCTGGATCGGTTGTATCCCCGCGGCCCGTCCGGCCGGGCCAATCGGCCGCCTCCGGTGCCGCCGTCCTGGATCGCCTTTTGCGCGCATTACCGCAACGCCCAGTTCACCTCGCGCCATCCGCACCAATTCCGCGGCCATGCCTTGCTGAAATTCCGCTTCCTGAACACCCTTTCCCGCGGCCATGGTCATGGTATCCGGCATTCCACCGGGCCGGCCGGGATGTCTTGACATTTTCTTTTCAGCTGGGCTTTTCATGTTATGATGCCTGCCAGAACGATTTGGGCCTTTACAATCGGGATTCCCCGGGCTGTTTGAGGGACACTGCGGGCCATGCGGCTGGAGCGGATATGGTGATGAAAATGTTGGCGGGGGCATTGCTCAGCACGGCCTTGATGGTCGTGTGGGGAGTCGTGTTCTGGTTCGTCGCGTTGCCATCGGGATGGGTATTGCAGAGCTTTCCCGCCGGCACAGGGATGCAAGCCCGTTTTGAAAACGAACTGCCCAAATCCGGGAGTTATTATTTCCCCCTCCCAAAATCCGATTCGCCGCTCGATGCCTTCGTGAAGGGTGTGTTGAGATTCCAGCGGTTGGGGGGAATCGGAACCACGGGCGTGTTGCATTACACCCGCACCCAATCGAATTCTTTTTCCCTGTTCGCCTTCCTGACCGCGGCAGGTTACCTGTTCCTTTCGGCTGTGTTGGGAGGAATCACCCTGCTTATCACCATCCAGGGCAAATCGTCCTATTTTTCCCGGATGATGTTCCTTTTTTGGCTGGGAATTTTGGTATCGCTGGCCGGCCGTCTGATGGACCCGGCCGTTTTGGGATTGCCCTGGCCTTATTTTCTGACCTCCGCCCTCCATGCCTTCACCAATTGGATCATCATTGGATTTGTAATGGCCGCCTTCGTCCAGAAGACACGGGGATATGTTCATTACACCGATTCCAGCAAACCTCTCTGGAAACGGGCCTTGGACGTAGATTGAAATGCGATGGCGAAGGGGTGGCAAGGCGACGTTCCGGAGGCATCGATTCTCCGGTGAGCTGAAGGGCCGGGCAGGCCACGGCCGGCTTCCCCAAGCAGCAAACCTTCAACACGGGAGATGCGGATTGGAATGATGGGCGCTCTTCGCTTCCTGAAAAGTCTTCTTGCCCTTTCAGTCTTCCTTGCCGGGGCCGCGCTTTCGTTGCCCGCCAAGACGCCGGTTGGCGGAGACCTGGTGGTGGCGCTGGGCAGCGCTCCCGCCACGCTCGATCCTTTTTTGGCGACCGACGCCAACGGTATTCGGATCTCCCACCAACTGATCTTCGAAACCCTGTTGCGCCTGGACGATTCTCTTTCCATCGCGCCTGGCCTGGCCCAATGGCGGCGGATCTCTCCCACCAAATACCGGTTCCAGGTTCGCAAGGGGCACCGCTTTCAGAACGGCGCTTCCCTGGACGCCCGCGACGTGGCGTTCACTCTGCGCCATTTCATGGCCAAGGGCACCGGATCGCCCTATGGCGCGGGCCTGAGAGAAAAGATTTCACGCATCGTTGTGCTTTCGGCCCAGGATTTTGAAATTACGCTGAATGCGCCCTACGCTTCCTTCCTCTCCGATTTGATCCTGCCGGTGGTGTCCCGCGGGGACAAGGGGAGAACAGAATCGGGGAGCTGGCTCAACGGAAGCGGCCCTTACCGCCTGGCCCGCCGTTCGGTGGGCGAGATCGTGCTGGAGCGCAACCCATATGCACGCCCCCGCCCAGGGATCGCCCGTGTGGTCCTCAAGGTGATCAAGGACGAAAGCACCCGATTGCTCAAGTTCCGCAAGGGCGACATTCACTTGGGCATCAACGTTTTACCCCTGGACAAGCTGGCTTGGTTCAAGAGAAAACCCCTGGCGCGCGATTACCGCCTGGTGGAAGCGCCGGGCCTTTCTTTTCAATACCTGGGCTTCAACATGAGGGACCCGATCCTCTCCAAACCGGAGGTGCGGCAGGCGCTGGCGCAGGCGATCAATGTCGATTTGCTGATCACCTATCGGCAAAAGGGGCATTCGGTGCGCGCCACCGGATTGTTTCCCGCCGGCTCCCCCTTTGCCGATGGCTCCCTCCGTCCCCATTCCTACAACCCCGCAAAGGCGGCGCGGCTGTTGAACCAGGCGGGATATCCCCTCAAGGACGGCCGCCGCTTTTCCCTGGTCTACAAGACCAGCACGGACCGCTCGTCGATCAACCGTGCCCGGATCATCGCGGGGGATTTGAAAAAGGTGGGGGTCATTGTGGAAGTTCGCTCTTTGGAATGGGCCACCTTTTACGAGGACATCAAAAAAGGGAATTTCCAGTTGTACTCCCTGCGTTGGATCGGTGTTTCCGACCCGGGATTCCTGTTCGAGTTGCTCCATTCCAAAAAATTCCCCCCTGCCGGCCGGAACCGGGGGCGCTATGTCAGCGCCGGCATGGACGCCCTGCTGGAAAAAGCCCGGCTGGAGGCCGATCCGGCCAGGCGGAAACGGCTTTACCGGCTGGTGTCCCGCCGCGTCCATACAGATTTGCCCTACCTCAGTCTCTGGCACAACAACAATGTCGCGGTGGTTCACCGCGCTTTGTCCGGATTCCTCCTCCATCCCTCGGGAGGGTTCGAGCATTTGGCCGCCATGACCTGGAAACGGCCATAGTCTGCCATGGTGGCGAGTCCATGACATTTTTTTTCCAGCGTGTGCTTTGGACCCTCCCGATACTGTTCGGCGTGTTGACCCTGGTGTTCTTTCTGATCCATATGATTCCGGGGGACCCGGTGGACATGATGCTGGGGGAGCAGGCCCTCGCGGTGGATCGGGCGGAATTGCGCGCCGCGCTGGGTCTGGATCGGCCCATTGCCCATCAATATGTCTCCTATCTGGGCCGCACGCTCAGCGGCGACCTGGGCACTTCTTTGCATCGGCGAACACCGGTGGGTGCATTGATCGCCGAGCGGCTTCCGGCCACGGTGGAACTGATGCTGGGCGCGATCCTGGTCTCCCTGCTGACCGGCATGCCGTTGGGCTTGCTGGCGGCGATCCATTACGGCAAGTGGCCGGACAAGGTGGCCAGCCTGTTCGCCGTGCTGGGTGTGGCCATGCCCAATTTTTGGCTGGGCCCGTTGTTGATCCTGGCCTTTTCCATTCATCTCGACTGGCTGCCGGTCAACGAGCGCGGCACCCTGGCCCATTTGGTGCTGCCCGCCATCACCCTGGGCACGGCCATGGCGGCCCTGCTTTCGCGCATGACCCGCATGTCCATGGTCGAGGTGTTGGGGGAGGATTACATCCGCACCGCCCGTTCCAAAGGACTGCGCGCGCGCACCGTGGTGCTGGTGCATGCCTTGCGCAACGCGCTGATCCCGGTGATCACGGTGATCGGCCTGCAAATCGGGGTCTTGCTGTCCGGGGCGATCATCACCGAAAGCATCTTCGACTGGCCTGGGCTGGGCTCGCTGTTGCTGGAAGCCATCAAATCCCGGGATTACCCCTTGGTACAGGGGTGCATTCTGGTGATCGCCATGGGTTACGTGGGCGTCAATCTGATCACCGACCTGGCCTATGGCTGGATCGATCCACGAATTCGCCGGTCATGAAGGGATTCGCCACACCCCCCGGGCGGGAAGCCCGCAGGGCCTTGATGCTGGCCGCCTTGTTGACCGCCGGCTTTTTGCTGCCCGCCGTTTTCGCTGACCTGTTGGCGCCATTCGACCCGTCGGCGGTGGATCTCAGCGGGGGGTTGCAGCCGCCGGATGCCTCCCACCTTTTGGGACGGGATCAGCAGGGCGCGGATATCCTCAGCCGGCTCATTCATGGCGCCCAAATCTCCCTCTTCGTCGGATTTTGGACGGTCACGGTATCCACGCTGCTGGGGGTCGCGGTGGGATTGCTGGCCGGATATGCCGGTGGGTGGGTGGAGCAGTTGCTGATGCGCCTCGTGGATGTCCTGTTGGCCTTCCCCGGCCTTCTGCTGGCCATCGCGCTGGTGGCGATGCTGGGGGCCGGGAAGACCAATGTGGTGATCGCCTTGTCCGCTCTCGGCTGGACGGGTTTCGCCCGCCTGGTGCGCGGCCAGGTGCTGGCGGTCAAGAACCTGGATTACGTGCAAGCCGCCGAAGGCCTCGGCGCGAACCACTTGCGGATCATGGGGCGCCATATATTGCCCAATATCATGGCCCCGGTATTGGTTCAATCCTCATTCGCCATCGCCGGCGCGATTCTCTCCGAAGCCTCCTTGAGCTTTCTTGGGCTGGGGGTGGCGGTCGGAGAGCCCTCCTGGGGCGCCATGCTTTCCGAAGGCAGGTACGTCCTGTTCGAGGCCCCCTTCGTTTCCATCTTTCCTGGAACCGCCATCATGCTGGTTGTGCTGGGATTCAATCTGTTGGGCGACGCGGTGGCCGACTGGCTGGACCCGAAACGCAGGGTCTCCTGATCGCCGTTTGCGGAGCCTGGAGCCAAAATGGAAACATGTCCCGCCCATCCTCCTCGTTCATGAAGACAGCATCCCCCATTTTTTTCCGCATGGCGGCTAGGGTTCGGTGGCAAGGGTGCAAGGGAGGTGTTAGGGTAGGCGATGCGAAAAGGAAAATCATCAGTCTTTATCACCGGTTCGCTTTGACAAGGCCTGTGATAAACTCCGATGTTTCAATTTTCGGGGGGGCACTCCCCAAAAGCCCTTGATCCTCTTTTGAAAAAGTTCGACCGAATTTTTTATTGGATTTGAATAATGTTTCAAAACAATTATTTACAATTCATCAATATTTTTGGTACAGCTTTTTAAAGCTGCCGCGGGCGCCGGGGTTGTTGGAAACCATCGTCCCCGGCCCGCCGGGGGCCATCGAATCACAGGCTTTTCAAAATGAAGCATCCCAAGGAAACACAGGAGGGCAGGAACTGGGACCGCGAGGAACGAGAGCGCCTTGTGATGGTGATTTTCCAGGAGATGCGGAAATATTACCAGCCGGGTCAGGACCGGGTCATCACCCCGGACAATGTCTACCAGGAAGGACGTTCGGAGGGGAGGGAGGCATTCGAGGCGCTGATGGACCCCCTGCTGGAACCCGGATCGGCCGTTGAGGGACTGGAACACCTGGAGCAGTGCCTTGTGGATCTGGAGGCCGGTTTGAGCATCTTGTTCCTCCCCGAACATCGCGGGAATTTCGATGTGCCGACCTTCAACAATCTCATCAAAAGGGAAGACCCGAGATTTGGCGAGATTCTGAAGCGGATGATTTATATCGCCGGCAGAAAATTGAACGAATCCTCGGACAAGGTGAAGATGTTCACGGAGAAATATTCTCGATTGGTCATCGTGCCCCGCCGGGATTATCCCCTCGCCAAGCCCGAAGAAACCAAGGCGGAAATCAAGGAACGCGAAGCGTTCGAACACTATGCGGCCAGGATCAACCGAGCGGCGTTCAGGGAGATGTTGCGCCTCAGAAAATCCGGATACATCTTCGTCTTGTATCCCCTTGGAGGACGCTGGAAGATCGGCGCGGACAATGTTCCCGTCCGCGAAACCGTATCCTATCTTTCCCGGTTCGACCGGGCCTATCTGGTCAGCATGGAAGGCAACACCCTTCCTCCCGATGAACGAATGGAAGAGGAACTGCCCCTGCCGGACAAGGTGATCTTCCGTTTCGGCGCTCCTTTGGACACCAAGGCCTTCCTGGCCGAGCAACAACGGCGTTTCGAGCATGAACGCGCCCAGGGCAACTTGGCGGAACCCATGGATACCGAGCAATACACGGTGAATCGGATCATGACCATGCTGGAAAATCTCCGCTTGACCGGCACCTATGACAGCCAATCCTCCCCTTGAGACGAATCGAGCCCGACGGACGCCATTTCCCACGCAGCGGCGATTCATCGGCCCCGGGCGCCCCTTGAATTGACTCCCCGCCCCTACCCTGCAACCGCATAATCCGCAATGACGCCAAACGGTTCCATGCCGGTGGTGCGCCCGCACCGATTCCGGGCGCCTGTTTTCCAAGGTGTTGAACAGCCCAAAACCCGGATCGGCCCAGTATCTTGGAAAAACAATGATTTCGCACACCCTTTGATGGAGTGTCCTGATGAGCGACGACCTGATCGTTGAGGTAAAAAATCGTGTCGGGGTGATGACCATGAACCGCCCTGACAAACTGAACGCCCTGACCCCCGAAATGAACCGGGCGGCCCAGGATGCCCTGAAACGTTTCGCGGCCTCCGAAGAAGTTGGCTGCGTCGTGCTGACCGGCGCGGGCAGAGGATTTTGCGCCGGGGGAGATGTCTCGGCGATGCAGCAGGGCCGGGAAATAGGAGAAGACGGAACACCCCTGGAAATAAAAATCGATCTGCTGCGCCAGGGCCAGGAGTTCTCGTGGTTGTTGCATACTTTGCCCAAGCCGACGCTGGCGGTGGTCAATGGCCCGGCGGCGGGCGCCGGATTGGGTCTGGCGCTGTCCTGCGATCTGCGGATCGCATCGGAACGCGCCCGACTGGGCACCGCATACGCCCGTGTGGGGTATGGCGGGGATTATGGAACCACCTGGCAGTTGACCCGCCTGGTGGGACCGGCCAAGGCCAAGGAACTGTTCTTCCTCCCCGACATGCTGGATGCGGAGGAAGCCCTGCGATTGGGGTTGGTCAATCGCGTGGTGCCCGAAGAGCGTTTGATGGACGAAGCCATGGAAATCGCCGAACGCATCGCCTCGGGCCCGCTGGTCAGCTACCGGTATATGAAGGCCAATATCAACGCCGCGGTAACCGCGGATTTCCGCACCCTGCTGGACCGCGAAGCGGAAACCCACCTGCGCTGCGGCGAAACCGAAGACCATGCCGAAGGGGTGGCCGCGTTCATGGAAAAAAGGGAGCCGGTCTTCAAAGGGCGATGAGGGCCGCCCCGGCCGCCGATCCGCCCACCGCCGGATCGGCCTCGGCATCGAGGCGCCAACCCCCGCCACCAACCCGCCCCGGGTTCATGGCGTCCATTTCCGCTTGGCGGCCGCCCACGGGAATATGCCTGCCAATGGGAGCGCCGGGGTGCCTATTCGTCGCCCACGCTAAAGGCCATGTCAGGGGGTTCTTCCACTTCCGCAATGTCAATGGCGCAGCCCAGGGTTTCCTCGATCAGCCGCACACCGATGGAGCGTTGATTGTCCACCACGGCATGCCCATCGATGTTGATCACGATATTGTGCTTTACCGCCTTGAAATAAGCATCGCGCGCGGCTTGATCGTCCCTCAGTAATTTCCGGTCGAATTTTGTGATGAAAATCAGCATCAACCTGGGAACCCCGTTAAACCACCGGTCCTTCCGGTTGATGATATTGAGCCCTTCCATCAGGGAGAAGGTGGGTGGGAGCACCATGAAATCGAACTGGAGGGGCCTGGAACTCTTCGCCATCCCTTCAATGGCCGTAAGGATGGCCTGGGGATTTTGATATTTCAACTGGGACAAGGTGACTTTTTCGACGCCCGGTTTCCCATTCAGCTTGAAGTTGTGAGTAATTCCTTTGTTCAAGACCTTCAAGGCAGGACCCACATTTCGCATGGCGTAATGACGGGGACTGGCGGGATCGGCGGCATAGACCGCTCCCCGGTAAAACTGTCTGGAATAAAAACGCCGGAAGATGGAATGGTCCAGGTAGCGTTCCTTGAGGCGCTCGAAGGGCAGGCCGATCAGATCGTGCAAAAAACCCTGCACCTTCTTGAAATTCTCAATCTTTTCTTCCTGTTCGGGAATAAATACATCCACCAACAGTTTTTTGCGGGCGGGCATGAACAGCCTTTTCACCCGCCCCGGGAGGTCGGCCATTTCCG
Source organism: SAR324 cluster bacterium (assembly GCA_022573975.1). GTDB lineage: Bacteria > SAR324 > SAR324 > SAR324 > JACQKK01 > JACZSY01. The sequence continues at coordinate 39,425 of JACZSY010000004.1, forward strand.
CTTCCATGATGACCTTACGCTCTCCCAAGGCGATGGTGGATTCGCGCAATCTCCGCTTTCTCGCGGTCAGGCGGATCAATTGTTCCCGTTTGCCTTTAAACCGGATATGCGTCGCGGCCTGACCTTTGACCGCCTTGAGCGCTGCTTCCAGGCCGGTGGACGCCGACTTCAAGGACTGGGCAAATTTCCCCAGGCTGGCCCGCTTTTGATTCCATTCCTCCTTCAGCGCTTCGATTTTTTCCGCTTCAACCGGCCCGCCCTCGGGCAGGGCAAAAGGGCTGGCGGGCGCCTCGGTGTTTTTCTCAATCGCCCGCAGCAGTACCGACTCCATTTTGAGGTGTTGAATTTGTTTGAATTCCCTCAAATAACGGCGGCGAACCTTCTCCAGGTTTTCCTGCAACTTCTCCGACCGGGCCGCCAGATTTAGGGTGTTGTTGGAAATTTGAGCCAGGGTTTTCCTCAGCGTGTCCGCCTGGGCCACCAGAATTTCCGGATCGTCCACCGATTCATCTTCACCCAGCGCACCCAGTTTCGCTCCGGCGTGGGCGATATAATGCTTCAACAGGCCCAGTGCCTTTTGATGTTTTCCGTCGAATTGTGAAAGCGATATTTTAACTTTTTCAATTTCTCCCTGGTAATTTTCAATTTGGTTCTCGACCCGTTTTCCATGGTGATTGCGTTCCATGGGTTTCATTTTTTGCAGTACTTCCATTCGGCCGGAGCGTCTTTCCTCCCATTCCGGCTGCAACCCGGCCAACTGGTTTTGTTCTTCGGCCTTGTGCCTTGCCTTGTCGAGTTGATGGATTTCGGCCAGCGTGGAACCCGCCTCTTCCAGAATGCGAACCCAGGCGCCGATGACATTCCCCATATCCTGGAAGCGGCGTTTCAAGGTCTCCAGATGTTGTGTTTCCGACCGTTCGGCGGCCTCCAGCATCCTATGCTCGCGGGCTTCGGGACGCTCGGAGTCGCCCAGGTAAAAATCCACTTCCGCGGCGCCCGCCCGGTCAAAATCGGGCTTCAGTTCCTCCACCAGGCTGTCAAGGGTTTGGCTGATGTTTTTCAACCCCGCCGCGGCCTTCTCCCGGTCTTCCATGAATGACTTGAAACGCTGACGGTAATTTTCTTCCTCCTGCACCAGCATTTTTTGGTAGGTGTCCGATCCGGTGTTTTCAATGGCCTCCAGCATCACCTTCAAATCGCTCAATTCTTTATCGTTTTCCTGCTTTTTCTCCGTGAAATACGCCTCGAAATCTTCCGGGCCGGGCTGGAGGGCCCCATTTTCCCGGGCATGATGAACCGCAAGGGCCAATTGTTCTTCCAGGAAAACGCTGAAATTAAAATCGAATTCCTCGAACAATTTTTGATTGGCCGGGTCCCGGAACAATTCCGTGCAGGACATGGAGGGGAAGAAGTAGCGGGTGTCGTTTTCCTTTTTGTCCTCCTTGGTGGCGAAAAAAAGCATATCCGGTTGAACATCGTCGGGCATGGGCTCCCCATAGGCCCCCCGTTTGAATTCGGAGAGCCATTTTGCCAGCAGACCGGTCTCGCGGCATTGGTTGATTTTCTCGAAAAATGTGATGTCTTCCTCGCTCAGGTCAAAATTCCGCCGGAATTCATGGGCGATGAAATTCAGCAAAATGTTCATCTCATGGAAGACGGCCTCCAAATCCTGATGGGTGACGCTCTCGAATTTGGCCAGCTTGGTATCCACCCATTCGGTGCTGATGGGCAGATTGAAGGCGATGTCGGATATGCGGATATTTTCAGAGGGTTGCCCAAGGGCCAACTCGCCGATCACGGTCACCAAATTCTGGAAATGTTCCTCGTACCTTTCCGCGGTATTGCGAAAATTCAACAGTTCTTCAGGGGTGTCGCAGAGGTAATAAAAGTATTCCGGATCGACCAATCGCTCCAGGCCGAAACGGCGCAGCAGCTTCAGGGTCTGGCCGGCCAATGGCCCAACGGCCCCCACCTTGAGGCGTTGAGCGTAAATTTCCAGTTTCCGGTCCTGTTCAATGCCTTCCCCAATCATTTTTTGATAAAAGTGCGATTTTACCGATTCCTGCACCAGCGTTTCCTGGCTGGTGTAATTTCCGGGTTGAATAAAACGGTCGAAATTAATCAGCACCTCGGTTTGATTTTCGATTCCCAGCCCTTTGGCCGCCTTGCCCTTCAGCTTTTTGCGGAAACCCAGCGAGGAGGCTTGATCCAGAGAAACCCGTTGTTCTTCCTCTTTCATGATAAAGGAGACTTGGCCGGTCAGGGTATTAATCCGTAGGACGCGAACCTGATCCATGAGGATTTCCTCCTCTTCCCCGGCGCGATTGCGGCGAATGAATGCGTCCACTCCCTTAAGCCGAACCCAGCGGAACTCCAGCTTTTCATCGCTAAAATGCCTCGAAAAAATCTTCTCTCCGTTGATGACCACGCCTAAAAATTCCAATCCCCGATCCTGCCGGAAGCGAAAATCGTGAATCAATGGCACCGGCAAATCGATCACGATCATCCGTTCCTTCCGGCCTTTACCCACCTCGACTTCCTTCGCCTCGCCATGACCCAGCACCGAATGCAATTTTCGCAAGGTGACCAGGTTGAACGAGATTGGTTTGCTCCCCTTTTGCAACAGGATGCGGATGTCGGTAAAAAACGGAATGGAAAGCGAAACCTCCTGTTCCTGAGTGGTGACCCGCTCGAAAAAGACATCGGGATCGGAGATTTCCACCGATTCCTTCCCCTCGGGGAACTCCACCACCAGGGAGGCGCCCCCATTGGAAAGAATTTGATGAAATTTCTCCCGTAGATGGGTCATGGAGCCGCTGAGGAACACCGCCATTTCCGGATTTTCTTTGCGCAGACGGGGAATGAAATCCATGAAATCGGAGAAAAAGCGGAAATCGGATTGGAGTTCGATGATGATTAAATACAACCGTTCATCCGATTCCGTGATGGCGTTGAAGAGCCTCTCGGCGGGAAGATGAGTGGTGCCCTGTTGCGCGGCCAGCATGATGCGGCGCAGACGCGGGCGCAATTCATCGGTAATCTGATGAACGGTTTGCACCAGGTCCGGGTTTAACACCACGATCCGGCCATCCACGGACCGATCCGGATTTGGTACATTCCCCTCTTTAATTTTATTGGAAACCTCCTCCCGCACCAAAGCCTGGTCTGCTTCGGTCAAAGGGATCAGAGAATAGTCGATTTCCAACATGGAATTCCCCAGGAAAACAACCGAGGCAGGATTAAATTACCGGACGAATGATTGACTAATGGCCGACAATCCCACACTTTCTAGTGTGGGCGGTTTTTCCCAATATTGTTTTCGAGCCTATTGGGAAAAACCGAAACGGTCAAACGGATGGGTCCGATTGTTTCGCCACTTTCCTCACCGCCCTGCAACCATGGTGAAGATCGTTTCATACCTGTTCAAAAAGAACCTTTGGGTTGCCCCGGTGACCGTTGAAAATTCGGACCAATGTCCTTGCAGCTGATATTCCGGAGGGGGGTTTCACCTTTTCCACCCGGGATGAATCCTGACATATTCGATCGTACGGAACGTAATTGAATAAGGCAATTGGCGAAAACGCCTCTCATTTTGTTTCCGCGGTAAAAAGAATGCCCGTTGAAAGGTGTTGCAACCAAGTTACCATTTAGCGAAAGCACACGTTTTTATCACAACACATGTGCAAAGAGGCCCGAGGCATCATTTCCCAAGATCCCGTGAGCGGACGGGATTGAACCCACCCAGCCAACTGCATTGGACAGGAGGCCGGTGATCGTCCTTGTCAAATTGATATTGAGCGCCGCGGTTGTGCTCCTCGCATTGGGTTATTCAGTCCGGCACCGTCACAATCGTAGACACCGCCAACTGATGTTTGCCGGGGTGCTGCTGGCCACGGTCTCCCCCGTTCCAGTCCTGGCGTCCCACTGGATGGACTTGCCTCCCCCATTCGAGGCCTACTGGCTCGTGCAGCAAATGGGGGGAGTGGAGGGAATGGCGTTGATCACCAGATTTCACCAGGGGGCATTCGCCTTGTTCCTGGTGCTCTTGTGGACTCAATCCATATTGGGGTTTTACCGTTCCATTTTTCACCACGCCCTGGCCTGGATGGTGATTTTGTTTGGCTTCATCTCATATTCGGGCACAATGATGATATATTATTGAGGGTGCGGGAACCCGGAAACAAAAGCCCGAACCCGATCCAAACCCATCGGCATCGAGGCCCTGGACAAAATCCGCCGCACTCCACCCCGTTTGCATTCGGCTTCCCTGGGGATACAGTGAGGCGCCGATTTCGTTTGCCGTGGGATGCATTTGGTTCTCCAGGCATCTTCTCCAACAAAGACCGCCCAGCCGGGCAACCCTATCGAAGGTTTTTCATGCGTGATATTCATTTTCCCGGACGTTCCGTGGTGATGTCCGCCCAGGGCATGGTGTCCACCAGCCAACCCACGGCCAGCCAGGCCGGGCTGGACGTACTCAAAGCCGGCGGCAACGCCATGGACGCGGCCATCGCGGCCAGCGCGGTGTTGTGCGTCACCGAACCTTTTTCCACGGGCATCGGGGGCGATTGTTTCCTCCTCTATCACGAGGCCGCCACCGGCCGGCTGCACGGCCTCAACGGCAGCGGCGCGGCTCCGGCCAAGGCAAGCGTTGAGGAATACCGGCGGCGGGGCCTGGACGCCGTGCCGGAGCGGGGCCTGCTGTCGGTGACGGTGCCCGGGGCCATCGACGCCTGGCAGGCCGCCGCGGAACGTTTCGGCACCCTCGGCCTGGGGGAATTGCTGCAGCCGGCGATCGCCTTGGCCGAAGACGGGTACGCCATCACCCCGGTGGTGCACCATGTCTGGCAAAAGCACGAGGCCCTGCTGGCCAAGACCCCGCGCAGCGCGGAGGCCATGCTGGAGAACGGCCGCGCTCCCGGAGCGGGAACCCTCCACCGGCAACCCAAGCTGGCCAAGACCATGGGGCTGATCGCCGAAAAGGGCGCCCGTGCCTTTTACCAAGGGCCAATCGCCAAGGCCATCGCCGATACCATGCGCGAGGGCGATGGGTTGATCGGCGAAGAGGACCTGGCCGCGCACCGGAGCGAGTGGGTCGACCCCATCCACGCCGACTATCACGGACTGCGGCTCTACGAGATTCCCCCCAACGGCCAGGGCATCACCGCGCTGATGGCCCTCAACATCCTGGAGAATCTGAATTTCGGCGCGATGGAACATCTCAGCGTGGAATACATCCACACCCTGACCGAGACCATCAAGCTGGCCCTGGGGGAGCGCGACCGCTTCGTTGGGGACATGCGCCTGGCCGAGATCCCCATCGAGGCGCTGCTGGGCAAGGAATTCGGAAAGCGGCAATACGAGCGCTTCAATGCCGGCTCGGCCCTGCCCTACCCGCTGGATTCCGGCCTCAATGGCGGCGCGGCCCAGGGCGGCCCCCAAGGCGCTCCCCATAAAGACACGGTCTACATCACCGTGGTGGACAAGGATCGCAACTGCTGCTCATTCATCAACAGCCTCTTCCACGGCTTCGGCAGCGGCGTGATGGCGGGCGATACCGGCGTGATGCTGCAAAACCGCGGCGCCTGCTTCGTGGTGGAAGACGATCATTTCAACGCCATCGCTCCAGGCAAGCGCCCCCTCCACACCATCATTCCGGCCATGGCCTACCGGGGTCAGGAGCCTATCCTCTGCTTCGGGGTGATGGGCGGCCACTACCAGGCCATGGGCCATGCCTATACGTTCACCAACTGGCTGGACTTCGGCATGGACGTCCAGCAAGCCCTGGACGCTCCCCGCTTCATGCCCCGGCTGGGCCAACTCCAGGTCGAACGGGGGATTCCCGAGGCAACACGCGAAGGTCTGAGCAAGCTGGGGCACGACGTGGTGGAAAGCGAGATGCCCCTGGGTGGCGGCCAGATTATCTACATCGACAGCGAATCCGGGGTGCTTTCCGCCGGATCCGACCCTCGCAAGGACGGCTCCGCGATGGGGTATTGACCGCCCCGCATCCGTCCCAAGGGGCCTCGCAAAGGCCGCAAAGCACCGCGAAATGCACCTCACCCCCTGGCCCCCTCTCCAAAAGAGAGGGGGAAAGTCTCTTGTAAAAACGCCGCGAACTGCAACTGCCTTCCGCAGATTTCGCGGATTACACAGATGGGGGGTGG
>JACZSY010000360.1 GCA_022573975.1 SAR324 cluster bacterium
AAGATGGTGGCTCCCGTTTTTCCATCGCATAAAATAACTGGTGCCTAGAGCACGGATAGCAGGTTGATCCTTAACATCGACGCGGTCTTGACAAGCGGCCCCATAGCAGGGCAGGGGATGGGGATTCTCCCGTCGATCCCGCACCGGCCCCGCGATTGCCCGGCCTTCAGCAATAGGCGCGGACGAATCGCCGGACTTTCTCGTATCCCAATTCCAGCCCCTTGCGCCAATCCTGGCAGGCTTTGTCCTTTTTTTTCAATTTTGAGTAGACCAGCCCGCGCTTCACGAAGAAGAGGGCATGGCGGGGATTGAGTTGAATGGCCCGGTTGAAATCGTCGATGGCTTTTCCATAGGCGCCCTGACGGTACAAGGCCAGACCCCTCTCCGAATACGCAAAAGCCAGTTTGGGATCGAGCCGGATGGCCCGGTTGTAGTCGTCGAGCGCCCGTTCGAACTGTCCTGTATCGTCATAGGCGTTCCCCCGGTTGATATGGATCATGGGCAGGGCCGGCTGCGCGGGGATGGTTTGGCCGTGCACGGCGATGGCTTGGCCGTACTCGGCGATGGCCAGGCTCAGCTTGCGGAGGCGGTAAAACGCATTGCCCCGCTCGGCATAGGCGGCGGCCTTGCCGGGGTCGAGGCCGATGGCCCGGTTGGCGTCGTCCAGAGCCGCTCTGTATCGCTTGAGGCCGTTTTTCGCGGCGGCCCGGTTGATAAAGGCGTCGGCCAGTCTCGGATCGAGCCGGATGGCCTGGGTGGCATCGGCCATTCCCTGGGAAAAATTTTTCAGGCCGATGTTGGCCGAACTGCGGATCAGCCAGGGCCGGGCACGGCCGGTCTTGCTTTGGATGGCCCGGCTGGCATCCTTCACGGCGGCGGCGAAATTCTTCAACCGCAGGTGCGCCTCCGCCCGCGCCAGGTAGACCCGCGCCAGGTAGGCCCGCACCAGGGCGGGGCCGCCCTGGAGCGCCCGGTCGAGGTTCTTCAGCGCCAGGTGGTTATGGTTCAGCTTGAGGTAGGCCATGCCCAAAATCGCGTAAGCCCGGGCCAGCGAAGCGTCCCGCCGCACGGCCCGGTTGGCGTCCCGCAGGGCCTTGCCATAGCGCTGGGTGGAGAGATAGGCCGCGCCACGGGTCACATACGGCCCGGCCGGCCTTCCATTCAATTCAATGGCCCTGCTGGCATCCGCGATGGCCCTGGAATAATGCTTCAGGGCCAGGTTGGCTTCACCGCGGATAAAATAGGCCGGCGCCAATGCGGGATCCAAAGCGATGGCGCGCGTGGCGTCCATGGCCGTCCCCCGGTGCCGCCCCAGCTTCAGCCGCGCCGCGGCCCGCTGGAGATGGGCCTGGGCCAGCCGGGGTGAAATCGCCAAGGCCCGTTCGGCGTCCGCGAGGGCCAGGCGGGGTTTGCCCAACTGCAACCGCGCCCGCGAACGGCCCAGGTAGGCTCCGGCATGGGCCGGGTTTTCCCTCAGGGCGCGGCTGAAAAAGGACTCGGCCCGGGCGGGCTCCCGGAAGCGGCCGGCGGAGAACAACGCATTTCCCTTGGCCTGGGCCCGGTTTTCCGGCCCCTTGAGGGAGGGATGCTCCTTCCCCCGCGCTTTGGAGACGGCTTGCGGGACGAATCGCTTCCGCGCTGGATCGCCGGCCGGCCGGCTGGCCGGCTGCCCTTTCCGCGCCTGTGGGGCCGATTGGGGTTCCGATTCCGATTTCGGTTCCAATTTCAAACGCGCGGGAGCGCGAGGCCGCTCCTGGAACTGGAGGGTGGCCTGCCTCCGGGCGTGCTTCCGGGGCGGGTCCGCCCGCGGCACGGGTTGTTCGTGGGCTGGGAGGGAGGAGCGCGACGGGGCTTTGGAAAGGGGGCGGCGGGCGATTTTGGCGGCCTTGGGTTTTTCCGCCCCGGAGATTCGCACCGCGGAGTTTTTCCCTCTGGCGTTTTTCCCCGCCTTGGCGTCCGGCGGGGGCGGCCCGCCGCAGCCGGAGAGAAGCATCAGGCATGCGCCAAGCAGCATCGCCAATGCCAGCCCACCCCTCGCGGTGGGTTTTGTGCCGACTCCCTGCGAGGCCATCGCCGCCTCCATTTCCTTATGGACCAGTCCTGTTGGCTGAGTGCTTATGGCTGACCAGGATGACAGCAATCGTCCAGCCGTACCAGGCGACGGCCGTCATCAAAACGACTATAATGAAATCCCGGCCAAAATGAAATCGGGCGAATTGGCCGCCCAGGGCAAACGCAAATTCATTGATACTTTGGAAAGAAAGTGCTCAGGGCGATCCTGCCGGTGGCGGCCATTTTTCTGGTGTTGCCGGTGTTTCCGGTAAGCCAGGCCGTGCCGGATGGGATGCGGCATATGGCCGGCCTTGTGTTGATCGCGCTGGGGGGATGGTTGATCGTTGAATCGATGAAGGTATTCGGCGATGTTATCCGGGCCAAGCACCCCATCGGCGTCAAGGACAATCTGGAAGCCGCCAGGCGCGGAACGTGACAGTTCCCGATTTTCAACTTCCTGGAACGCCCCCTTCCCTGTTTTTCCGCTGGATCATGGCTGCCCGGCGCCGAGCAGTTTTTCCAATGCCGCCGATACATTCCCGCGGTCAACGGCCCCCAATGCGCCGGCTTTGCGGAGAATCAACTGCCGATCCAGGGTGAACAGCTTCATTCGCACCACCGATGGGGCGGTAAGCCCGGCGGATTGAGGGTCGGTAATGTCCACATCCAGCGGCCAGGGTGGGTTCTTCTTGCTGGTGACCATGGCCAAAACCGCATGGCCGGAGGGAGTATTGAAGGCTGAAGCGGCGGAAAGCACCAGGGCCGGTCTTCGCTTGCTTGCCTTGCGATCCGTGAACGGGAAGGGCACCACCACCACATCCAGCGCCTCATAGATCACGGTAGGCCTCCTCGTCCTCCTGGCTGTCCCATTCGCTCAACGTGCCTTCCAATGCGCCGGCCCATTGAAGGTCCAATGTGCTGGCCTTGCGCACCCGGATTTCCCCGTTCTCGATGTCGAAGGCGATGGCATCGCCGGCGCGAAGTTCAAGAATTTTGCGGACAGGGGCCGGAATGGTCGCTTGGTATTTGCTGGTCAGCTTGCTGATCGAGGTTTGCATTTTCGGCTCCGAATTGTGTTAATATTACGGTATTACCACATTACTTTTTCAAATTGGCAAACACAATCCCCATTTCAATAGGGCGATATCCACGTTAATTTTCCCTGCAACGAAACCTGAAGGTTGATTATCGCCGCACCCGCCCCCGCCGCCGGATGGACAACCCCGCCGCCTCCATGATAGGCAAGATGCCTTATACCAATTTGCATTCAAGATGAGTATGTGAGAACTTTGGGGCAGTTCCCTTTTTGCGATC
>JACZSY010000361.1 GCA_022573975.1 SAR324 cluster bacterium
GCGGCGATGGAACCCCGGGCCCATACCGGCCTGGCCGGAGTGGTGGTGGACAAAATCGGAGGGAAGACCGCCGTCCTGCTGGCAGGTGGTGCATCAATTTGAAAACATTGGTGAAAAACAGGAATCCTGTCATGCTGAGCGAGGCATCTTCTTTTGTTTGACGATCTGGGTGATTTGAAAGAAGGTCCTTCGCTCCGCTCAGGACGACAGGTTCAAAATGATACCTTGCCGCTGGCTGTGAAGGGATGATTTGATGGGCGAAAAACGATACACTTTCCATGGCCGCCGAAGCCAGGGCCAACGGGCGGCGAAAACCCGGCAAGCTCACGGGCGTTTGGAGAGATTTGGAGAAAACATGAGAAAAATTCCATGACAGGATTCACATACTGGTTCAACGGCGAATTCCTTCCGGAAGAACAGGCGGTGATTCCGGTAAACGACCGGGGTTTCCGGCTGGGCGACGGGGTATTCGACACCGAACGCACCTTCAATGGCGAAATTTTCCGGCTGGCGGAGCATCTTGAGCGGCTGGAACGCTCCTTGCGTTACACCCGGATCGATCCGGGAGTGAGCATGGACGACCTGGCCCGCCTCAGCAGGGAAGCCGTCGAGCGGAACCGCCACCTGCTCGAGCGCCATGGGGACTTCTGGGTGACCCAGAACATCAGCCGCAATGGCAGCGGCGGCGCAAACGTGGCGATCATCGTGGAGCCATTGCCTTTCACCCGGTTCGCCCCCTTTTATGACAAGGGGATTTCCCTGGTCGTTCCGCCCGTGCGGGCCAGCGCCAACCAGGGGCTGGACCCCAAGCTGAAATCAATCAGCCGGCTCAACATGGTGTTGGCCGACCTGGAGGGCAAGGCCATCGACGGGGACTCCCTCTCGGTGCTGGTGGACGAGTTGGGCAACCTGGCCGAGGTGCTCTACGGCAACCTGTTCGTGGTGCGGGGCGGGAAGATCCGCACCCCCGGCTCCCGCGCGATCCTGGAAGGGGTGAGCCGCATGACCACCCTGGAGTTGATCGCGGACGAGGGGCTTCCCGCGTCCGAGGCGGATTTGCAACCCTATGACCTGTACACCGCGGACGAGGCCTTCGTCACCACCACCAGCTACTGCATTCTGCCCGTGGCCTCCCTCAATGGACGGGAAATTGGCCGGGAGGCGCCCGGGCCGGTCACGGCACGGCTCACGGAGGCCTGGAACGATCGGGTGGGCCTGGATATCGCCGGACAAATGCGGCGCTTCGGAGCGCCCAAACCGGTCGAGGCCCTCACCCTCGCCACCTGACGGCGCGGCAAAACCGGCCGCCACGGCCCGCACCGCCATGCCCGCTCCGGCAACGGCCGGAGCGGGCATGACCCCCAACCTTGTTGCCTTGCACCCATGACATCGTTCCAATGACACCGCGCCCATGACGCCGCGGCAAAAAACCGCCGGACGATTGCCGCGCCTGATTTTGCTCTTCGGAATCGGCCTGCTGGCGCTGCTGGCCCTGATCGGCGCGGGGGTGCGCTTGGATGTGTTGGTGTGGCTGGCGCAAGCCAACCGCTGGATGGCGGACACCTTTATCCAGCGCCTGGGATATTGGGGCGTTTTCCTGCTGATGTTCATCGAATCGAGTTTGATCCCTTTTCCCTCCGAAATCATCATTCCCCCGGCGGCCGATCTGGCCCGCCGCCTGCCCGGCTGGGACCTGGCTACGGTGATCGTGCTGGGAATCGCCGGCTCCCTGGCCGGGGCCTTGTTCAACTACGTGCTGGCCTTGACCCTGGGCCGGCCCTTGTTGCTGCGGATGATCCGCCGGTACGGAAAATGGTTACACCTCGGCGAGGATGGCTACGCCCGGGCCGAGGCCTTTTTTCTCCGTCATGGGGCCATTTCCACCCTGATCGGCCGGTTGATCCCGGGGGTGCGCCAGCTGGTCTCGCTGCCGGCCGGACTGGCCCGGATGAACCTGGTCACCTTCTGCCTGCTGACCGCTCTCGGCGCGGGCGTGTGGGTGGGGGTGCTGGCCGCCGCCGGCTATTGGTTCGGCGCCAATGCGGAGCTGATGGGAGATGCCTTGCGGAAATATTCGCTATGGCTGCTGGCGGCCGGGGTGGTGGTTATCGCCGGATATGCCGTGATGCAAAAGCTCCGGAAAAGCAAATAGCCCATGGAAGCCTCCAGCAAGGAGCGGCGATGAACGAGGTGCTGCGAATCATTGTCCGGGGAAGGGTGCAAGGCGTGGGATACCGCTTTTTCGCCGAGGATGCGGCTCGAAAGGAGGGCGTTACCGGTTGGGTGCGAAATTTGCCGGGCGGAGGGGTGGAGGTGTTGGCGAGGGTGAATTCAGCCAGCAAACCAAGGTTCCTCGCCGCTTTGCGAAATGGCCCCCCCACGGCCCGGGTGGAAAACCTGAATATCGAAATGCTTCACGATGACGACGCCTGTCCCGAGGGGGAGTTCATCATCAAATATTGAGCGCTGTTTTTAATCCAGCCGTTTTCACGCCAAAGAATTAAATACCATCTCCGTCCCCCGGTTGTTGGAAAAAAACGCATTCCCACCCGCCAATGAAAAAAAGGCTGGAGAAATATGAAATTTTACTGGTTTTGACAAGCGGCATGAAAAAGTCATTGACAAGCCGCCAAAGAATATAGAAGAAAATATGTGGGACCGAATGATTCGGCCTTCGTCACTTTCCCGGCCCCTCAGGGTGGGCCGACACTCACTTTAAACCCAGGGGCAGTTGGTTGCCGCGAGCAAATTTCATCAAGTTGTTTTCCACAAAAATCAGAAAAAGGGGTCACCATGACAAAAAAAGAATTGATTGATTGCATTGCCAGTGATGCGAAAATTTCCAAAGCGAACGCAACCGACGCCTTGGCCAGTTTCATTGACAATATTTCCGGCGCCCTGGGCAAAGGGGAATCGGTAACCCTGGTGGGGTTCGGGACGTTTTCGGTAAGCAATCGCGCCGCCCGGACAGGACGGAATCCCAAGACCGGCGCCCCCATTCAGATCAAGGCCTCGAAAGTTCCGCGATTCAAGGCCGGCAAATCCCTGAAGGATTCCATCAACAAGTAGCCCGGCGCCGAGGTTTTTCCCGAAACTCGGATAGAGGCCGCGTTTTGAGGACACATAGGCTGCCGGGTGGTTTTTCGGTATCGATGTTGAAAATCGTCGTGCGTTCCCTTGGGATTTAACGGCGATTTTTTCGGCGATTTTTTCGGCGATTTTATGCTGCGATTTATTAAAGCCTCTTCCCCTGCCGGCCGGAAAAAAAAGCCGGAGGAAATCGGGCCTTGCACCAATTTTTACCGTGCCTTGGCCAAGCCGCCCTCCGTGAAAGCCAG
>JACZSY010000125.1 GCA_022573975.1 SAR324 cluster bacterium
CGCAGGCTTTGCGGGGTTGGTGCGGCGAAGCTTTATGCGAAGTGGTATCAATAGTTCTAAGATTAGATTTTCAAAACGCTCAGAAATGCTTCCTGAGGAATATTTACCTTACCAATCATTTTCATGCGGCTCTTCCCCTTTTTTTGTTTTTTTAGAAGCTTATCTTTCCTAGTTCTATCTCCACCATAAAGTTTTTGGGTCACATCTTTCCGAAAGGCGGGAATTTTTTCAGCCGCAATTATTTTCCCGCCAATAGCTGCCTGCAGAGAAACCTCAAAATTTTGGCGAGGAATCACCTCTTTCAATTTTTCAACCAAAGCCTTTCCTACTCGAAAGGATTTATCTTTCACCACTATTTGAGAGAGGGCATCAACACTCTCTCCCGCTACTAAAATGTCGAGCCTCACTGCATCTATTGGTCGGGATTCCCCAAATTTATAATCAAAACTCGCAAACCCAGAAGAAACCGTTTTTAGTTGATCGTAAAAACTGGAAACGATTTCTGCTAATGGTAGTTCGCAAGAAATTTTCACCCTCTCACCAAAATATTTTGTGCAGCCTTCTTATAAAATTCTCCGTAAAGAAGCTGGAGAGCCGGGGGCAGGGCGGTTAAAAAACATAGCCTCGGCCCGCGGGAGGCCATTTGGTCCCCGGTTTTTTAAAGCGAGCGGGTGTCCAGAGCGTGGCGCCCTCCGGCCGCCGAAGACCCCCCCTATATCTCATCCCCCCCGAGACCCCTTCGGCAACAAAAAATGCACCGTCAGCGCCCCGGCGAGGGGATAGGTGACCCAGTGGTGCCATTGCCGCAGGGCCAGCCAAGCCTGGCCGCCATAGAGGAAGAGCACCACGCCGGTGAGGATCAGCACGATGGCCGAGGCGGTCTGCACCACGCCGCTGAGGGTGCGGGGGACGAAGCGCCGCAGCATGGCCCGGTTGGTGGAGATGTGGTCCCAGGCATAGAGCGGGAACACCACCAGGAAGAACACCCCCCCCCAGATGTGGCCGATGGCGACCCACTGCACGGCCCTGATTTCCAGCCCGATGGACTCCCCGAAAGTCAGCAGCAGGCCCGAGCAGGTCAGCAGGACGGTCAGGGCGACGACGATTTTTCGCATGGGTGGTTCGGGTCTGGGATAAAAAAACAACCAATAACCACTGATGAACACCGATAAACGCTGATGTCAAAATCCATTTATGATGCGTTTCACTTCAATTTTCGGCCTGCCGAAATTGATAAGCAGGCACAACCTCAGGTTTGCGGCCCTCAAATAGTTCAGGCATTGAGCCATATGAATTTCATCCAGTAATTTCGTGGCTTTTAACTCAACAAGCACAGAATTCTCTACAAGCAGGTCCGCAATGTAGTCGCCCACAACTTGTTTGCGATAAAGGACAGGGATCGATTTTTGTTGTTCGATTCGGAGCCCGGCGCGCAAAAGTTCAATGACCAATGCATTTTCGTAAACCTTTTCCAGGAAACCCGAACCAAGACCATTCGCAACCTGGAAGGCGCACCCAATAATCTGTTCGGTTACACGATCCAATCGGTGTAAATCGGTGTTCATCGGTGGTTCCGTCTTAAATTAGCGCGTATGGGCAATCAGGGTTCAGGCGCCGGGCGCCTTATCGGGCGGTGTTTAACCCAGCTGGTGTTTTATCCGGTGGTGTTTTATCGGGCCAGTGGCATTCCCGCGCGATGGGACAGGCCGGGCATTCGGGCTTGCGGGCCTTGCAGACGTAACGGCCGTGCAGGATCAGGTGGTGATGGGCATGTTGCAGATGGGCCTTGGGGACGATTCCCAGCAGGCCGGTTTCCACCTCCAGCACCGTTTTGCCGGTGGCCAGCCCGGTGCGGTTGGCCACCCGGAACACATGGGTGTCCACCGCGATGGTGGGGTGCCCGAAGGCCGTGTTGAGCACCACGTTGGCGGTCTTGCGGCCCACCCCGGGCAGGGTTTCCAACGCCTCGCGCCCGCCCGGCACCTGGCCGCCGTGTTCCTCCAGCAGCAGGCGGCAGGTGGCGATGATGTTCCTGGCCTTGGTGGGCGCCAGCCCGATGGTGCGGATTTTGTCCAGCAGCCCGGCTTCGCCCAGCCCGAGCATGGCCTGGGGCGTCCCATGGCGGGGATACAGTCCATTGGTGGCTTTGTTCACCGAGACGTCCGTGGCCTGGGCGCTGAGGATCACCGCCACCAACAACTCGAACGGGTTGCGGAAGACCAGTTCGGTGGTGGGCGGCGGTTTGTCTCCCACCAGTTTTTCGAACAACCGCGCGGCCTGCCGTTTGGTGAGCGGGGCGGAAGGGTGCGCGGCGCCGGCCGGGGTTCCGGGCTGGGGGGATTTCCCGCCCGCCCGATCCGCGGTGTTTTTCCCGCCCTCCCGTCCGGCGGTGTTTTTCCCGCCGGCCACCTACTCTCCTTCCAGGAAGACCCGGTGCACCGCTCTCAGTCCGGTTTCCACGTCTTCCTCCTTGATGACGCAGGAGATGTTGATCTCCGAGGCGCCCTGGGAAATCATTTCGATGTTGACTCCGGCCTCCCCCAAGGCCGAAAACATGCGCCCGGCGGTGCCCTTGGCGTATTTCATGCCCTCGCCCACGGCGGCCAGGATGGCCCGTCCGGGAGCGATCGCCACCTTCCCCAGTTTCGCCAGGGCGGGTTTGGCGGCTTCGATCTCGTCCCGCCGGTCCACGGTAAACGAGATGCTGACCTCGGAGGTGGAGACCAGGTCCACCACCACGTCGTGGTCGGCCAGGATATTGAACACGCCGGAGAGAAACCCATAGGCGTTGTACATGCGGTTGGAGGTCACGGTGACGGCGGTGACCCCCCCCTTGGCGGTCACCGCGGAGGCCCGGGTTCTTTTATCCCGTTTGCCTTTTCCCTTGGCGATGACCGTGCCCTCGCCCTCGGGATTGAAGGTGTTCTTGATGCGGATCGGAACCTGGGCCGACACCACCCGCTCCATGGTGAACGGATGCAATACCTCGGAGCCGAAATAGGTCAGTTCGGAGGCTTCGGTGGGGCTGATCGAGGGCAGCACGCGGGCAGCGGGCACCCGGCGCGGATCGGCCGTGAACACACCGTCCACCTCCTTCCAGACCTGCATCTCCGCCACCACCTTGCGTCCCAGCCCGGCGGAAATCAGGGCGGCGGTGAAATCGGTGTAACCCCGGCCCACCGCGCGCAACAAGCCACCGGGCACCATGCCGAAAAATCCCGTCACCACCGGCACCTCATCGGCCTGGGGGGCGCACAGGCCGGCCAGGGTTTTCTGCACCCGCCGGAAAAAGGCCGGGTTGACCGTGCCCTGTTTTTCCTCCACGGCGTAGATCAAATCCACGAAGGAGGACGTCCGGCCCCGCTGTTCCAGAATCGCCGCCAGCAGGTATGCGCTGAAGCGCTCGCCGGTGGCCATCAGGATGTCCTGGGAGCGGGGAGACAACTCGCGGATCACGCGGATCGCCACCAGGAAGCTCCGCAACCAGGTCATTTCCTCCCGCAGCCATTTTTCCACCCGGGAGCGAATCCTGGGCTTGGTCAAGGCCGTCTTGGCCGCGGTCAGGTGGTTTTTCTCAATGACCTTCAAGGGAACGTTGAAAGGCTTGTTGTTGAGCGCCAGTTCCCCCGCCTCCAGCAACAAATTGGTGGTGCCCTCGCCCTTGACCGTGCCGCTCATGGCGGAAACCACCACGATCACACGGTGTTTCCGCAGGCCGGATTGGATAATATCGGCCACGTGCAACATCCGTTCGCCGGTGCCGATGCTGGTGCCTCCGAATTTTTGTACGATGATGGGCCGGGTCACTTCCATTTGATCGATATAAAGGTTGAACGGGGGAATCGGGTTCGCGGTGGCGCGCCCGGCCGGCACATTAGGCGCGGTGATCGTGGCAGTCTGGTGATTACGACGGTGAAAGGAAAAGCGGTGAGTCATTCACGGGTTGTCCTTATGGCAACCGCCTTTACCATCTATAGCCCGGATGCCCGGTTCCCCGCCAGTTTTCCGCCTTATCAATTCTCCGGACGCAATTCGCCCTCTGCTGTTGGCGGGAATCCGGATGATTTACAGGAAAGGTCATAGTTGTTAATAATCGCGGCAGGGGATGAAGCCTTTCACCAAAAGCGTTTTCAAACATTCCCGCATGCCGGAACCTTCGAGCCGATGTGAATTCCCACGCTCCGGCTACGCGGATAGGACAGCTTGGTCCTCCAGGGAGGCCTCCATTGGGAACGCGGTTTACATCACGAAAAACCAGTCTCCGATGGTTTCGCTGGAAAAGGACCCCATGCCGTTTCAATTTTTTAAGCCTCACAGGGCAAAAAAAAATATCCTCCGGTGGATTTTCCAGCGGATGTTGCGCTTTCCTGAGCGGAAACGCTCCGCTTTTCTCGTCGTATCCGTTTTGTTGCCGCTGGCGGCGTTGTGGCTCTTGGGTTCTCCCGCCCATGCCATCGAACGGCGAAAACCCCAGTTCCTGAAAGATCCCTCCTACCTGATCCTCCCGTTGCCTTACAGCCTGGCGGGAATCGGGCAGGGCGTCCTCCTCACCGTCCTGGGCGGAAACATCGGGGGAACCAATATCGACGCCTTTGGCGTGATCGTCACCGGTGACGTGACCGGGAACTTCGTGTCGGTGGAAGACATCCATGCAATCGAGGAAACGCTGATATTCGCCTTGCAAAATTTTAATATCAACAAAGCCATTTTCAACAGTTACGACCAACGGGGCATGAATTCCGATGGAAAGGTTTACAAATTGATCGAGTTGGACCAACTCGATGGCCAATTGGCCACGGTAACCCTGAGCCTGTTCGACCGCCGTTTGGAACTATTTGGCGGGTTTGAAAAACAGAAGCGGTCCGTTACGCGCATCAGGGACCAGGACGGGAACCTCATCGCCGAGTTGTCCACAGGCTTCAAATCCGAATCCGAGACCACCTTTTTTGGATTCGTCGCCGACTATACCGATGACCGCCAGGACCCCCGCGAGGGCATCCGGCTGCAAGTGACCCGCAGGAAAACCCCTCCGGCCAGCGATGCCGATCCGGACACCTTCGTCTGGGATTACACCCTGACCGGCTATATCCCGTTCGGGAACAGCACATTGGCCATCCATTATTTTCGATCCGATGCGCAGGTCGTGCGCCAGGGGCAAACGAACCGGACGGCCATTGAGACCGAGCTTTGCGAAAGCGATCCGACGTGCATTTCAGCCGTGCAGGATTTGGTGGACCAGCTCATCGCCGCACGGAAAAATGGCACCTCCACCTCCCTGGGAGGAGACCAGCGGCTGCGGTCCTACCCACAGGGCCGTTTTCAAGGCGCCCACACTGAGTTCTATTCCCTGGAATTCCGCTGGAACTTCTCCACCGCCGTGACGCCGTTCAATTACTTCATCTGGAAGGATATCCGCACCGGCCTTCAGGTGGCCTTTTTCGCCGAGGCCGGCAGCGTCGGTGAAACCAGGAGCGAGGTGGGCAATACCTTCGCCACCACCTTTGGCGTGGGATTCCGGATGATTTCCGGCTCCGGATTGGTCTACCGCGCCGACCTGGCCACCGGAAACGAAGGCACGGAAATTTCGGTGATTTTCAATTACCCGTTTTGAGGGGGGAATTCGCCTTGCCTTGTTCGGTTTTTAATTTTGGTTATAATGAAAACCATGGAGGTTGAAACCTTCCCAAATGCCCCAATAAAAGAAGCCTTGATTGATATCAGGGTCAACCTGCCGAAAACCGTAACCGAAGAGACGCTTGCATCTCTTCACCAGCGTGTCAGGGATTCTTACCCCCAAAAAAAGGAAAGGCGAATTTGGAAAGGAGCCATCGAACTGCCGCCTGATAAGCAGGGTTTTTTAAAATCAACAGACCAAAGTGTTGATGGATATTTTTTTCTCACGGAAGATGGGAAACATATTGTCCAATACCGTAAGGATGGATTTACCTATAATTTTCTTAGGCCATATACCAATTGGGAGGATATGAGAAATGAGGCTTCCAGGTTGTGGGGGTTTTATCTGGAATCAACACATCCAACATTAATTACTAGAATAGCTCTACGGTATATAAATATTGTAGAAATCCCATCCATGATGTTTAATCTGAATGAATATTTCACCGCACCTCCCAGCATCCCTCCAAATTTACCACAGACCATTGAAAATTATTCGATGACATATACACTTAATTTTCCGACGGAAAATGCCAAATCTTTAGTTACTTTATCAACGCCAGGAACCTCTTATCCTGATAAAACACAGATATATTTTGACATTGACGTTTTTAGGGAATTTGAGTTTCTTCCACCTTTCGAAAATTTATGGGATATAAAAAACTCGATATTTTTTGATAGCATAACCGAAAATACCAAAAAATTATTCCGATGACCACTTTAGCAATAAACGCAGATTTAGGATTTGATCAATTTTTTTCAAAAAGTTATGGGTTTAATAGAATACCCAGTGGTTCAGTTGGCCAAAATGAGGCCTCAATTACCTTCGGATGGAAAAACGATATTACATCAGATTTAATGGAAATCTCAAACGATTGCTCCCAATCTGATTGGGATGGCTATGAAGCAATGGCCGTTACTTCAAATGAAATCAATATCGCGCGAAAATTTCTTTCGATGCTTCCTGAAAGTATAAAGACTCCGGAAGTTTCTCCCGACCCTGATGGAGCTATATCTTTTAATTGGGGTGAGGGACATGACCTTCTGTTTTCTGTTTCTCCAACGAATAATCTTTTGTTTTATGCCGGTATTTTTCCCAATGGGGCCAAGACACATGGACAAATTCCTTATTATGACGAAATTCCCAAAGAAATTACGATTATTCTTTCTCGATTTTTTCGCGAAATTTGACGCACAAAACCGAGAAATTGAGGACCATGAAAATATTTCTAGATTTATTTTTTATTCCAGGCATTTTAAAAACAAATTTAAAAATGAGGCCTTATTGCCGAATCCAAAAGATAACGTTATGTCCGTATACCGAACATCGAAATGCGGGGAAGAAAAAATTTGGTGGCTCGGGAAAAATTTTGTCGAAAACAGAAGGCCAGATGATAAAGAGCTTAGGGGGCGTGGTGATTTTTTGGCGGTCTCGATAAAAAGTGAAAACCACTTATCTTTTCAACCATTGAACAAACCTCATCCAAGACATGTAAATATAATTGGATGGCCATTGGAAAAAGATCAAAAAAAAGCAATTGCAATAGATCTGCTTGCTTTTGTAACCTTTATCCAAATTCCCCAAAGAGATTAATCCACAAATAAAACCGCAAACCTAAAGGACACCATGGACGAAGCAGCAAGGAAAACAGTTCTGCGCATGATCCCCTACGGCTTGTATGCCCTGGGCGCGCGAAACGGCGGCGACCTCACCCTGGCCACGGTGAACTGGGTCACCCAGACCTCTTTCGCTCCGCCGCTGGTGGTGATGGGCGTGAAGAACGACAGCGGCGCCCATGCGATGATGAAGGCATCGCGGACGTTCGCCCTGAGCATGCTCAAAAGCGGGCAGAAGGACATGGCCTACGCCTTCTTCAAGCATGTGGCGCCCGAAGGAGACACAATCGCCGGGTTCAAGTTCACCGCCGCGGGCAACGGCTGCCCCACCCTGGACGACGCGGCGGGATTCGTGGCCGGGGACATCGTGGAGATGGTCGAGCGGGGCGACCACTCGGTTTTCATCGGCGAAGTCACCGAGGCCGTGCTGCACGCCGAAGCCGACGCGCTCACCCTCAAGGAAATCGGCGCGAATTATGGGGGTTGAAGGTCCCCTCCCGGCCAACCCGCGGGGGAGAGCCGGATAGGGAAGGCGGGTCAACGTTTTTCCACCCTGACCGGCAGAGCGGCGGCTTTTCGCGCCAGGGCCGCGAACTCCCGGCGGTAGGCATCCTTTTTCCCGCCCGCTTGCTCCACCACTTCCAGCACCCGGGCATAGCTTGAGTTTCCCTTGTGCTCGGAGTCCCGCAGCAGCATGCCGAAGGAGGCCACCGCGGAAGCGAAGCGGAAGTCCTCCGAAGCTTCCCCGAAGGCCACCGGGTGCGCCTTGACCGCCAGCACGATCAGCGTGCTCTTGGACCCCTGGGGCTGCTTGTAACGGAGCTTGACGGTCATCATCTCCCCGGAGCGGGCGGCCTTGGAGAGTCCGGGGCGTTGCTGGTATTTGAGAGGATCGACCTTGCCGCCGGTCTTTGGTTTTCCTGCCGGAACGATCTCATACAACGCGGTCACGGTGTGTCCCGCGCCGATGTCCCCGGCGTCCTTGGTGTCGTCGTTGAAATCCCGCCGGCGCAGGATGCGGTTTTCATAACCGATCAGGCGGTAGGAAGTCACCAGGGCCGGATTGAACTCCACCTGTATTTTTACGTCCTTGGCGATGGTGATCATGGTGCCGCCGATTTGCTCCACCAGCACCTTGCGGGCTTCGCTGATGGTGTCGATGTAGGCGTAATTGCCATTGCCCTTGCCGGCCAGGCGTTCCAGCGTGGAGCCTTTGTAGTTGCCCATGCCGTAGCCCAGCACGGTGAGGAAGACCCCGCTTTTCGCTTCCTTTTCGATCAATCGCACCAGGGCGCCCCGGCTGGTGGTGCCCACGTTGAAATCTCCGTCGGTGGCCAGGATCACGCGGTTGATTCCCCCGGTGATGAATTCTCGCCGGGCCACCTTGTAGGCCAGTTGAATGCCCCGCCCGCCGTTGGTGGAGCCACCCGCGGCGAGGCGGTCGATGGCGGCCAGGATCGCTTCCTTCCTCTCCCCCGTGGTCGGAGGCAGCACCAGCCCGGCGGCCCCGGCGTACACCACGATGGCCACCCGGTCGTTTTCCCCCAGGTTGTCCACCAGCAGCTTCAGGGACCGCTTGAGCAGGGGCAGCTTGTTGGGGCTGCGCATGGAGCCGGAGACGTCCAGCAGAAAGACCAGATTGGACAGGGCGCGGTTTTTCCATTGGATTTCCCGCCCTTTGATGCCAATCCTCACCACCAGGCGCTCCGGATTCCAGAGGGCGCCGGCCACCTCCACATTCACCGAGAAGGGATGCTTCCCACCGTTCGGCGCCTGGTAGGCATAGGGAAAGTAGTTGATCAACTCCTCGATGCGGACGCTGTCCTTCGGCGGCAGGGTTCCCCGGTGCAAAAAACGCCGCATGATCGAATAGGAGGCCGTGTCCACATCCACCGAAAAGGTCGACACCGGCGCATCGGCCACGTTCTTGAAGGCGTTGTCGTAAATCCGGTCGTAGCTTTCGGTATTGAAGCGGGGCCGTTGCCGCCTCGAATATGCGCCGCCCGGATGCGGGGGCCGGCCGGCCAGGGGCCTGAAGGAGGGCGCGGGCACTGGATGCGGCTGCGAATATTCGCGAAACACCTTTTGGGATCGCCGCTCCCGTGGGATTTTTTTCCACTCCGCCGCCCGATCGCCCGCGCCGGCTTTTTCCTCCCCGGCGGCACGGGCCGATGGCCGGGAACCCTGGTCCTGTTTTGGCCCTTTGCCGGGGATTTGCTGGCTTTCCGGGGTTGTCGCACACCCGGCGATCGCCAACAGCGAGGCGAGGATCGCCATGCAAAATATCGAGCGCATGGATTGTCTCCGTGGTTGAGCGTTGAAGATGAAATTCCAGCATCGGAACGATCGAATAAGGCGCCATGAGATGGTTTGGCGTCAGGGTTCGATCGGGCCGATGTGTTCCCCATGGGTTGCAGATAGGAGTTCCAAAAGTCCGGGCCGGTTCAACGGGCGGTTCAACGGGGCTGGGAAAAAGGGGCGCCGGACGGCCCGCCCCATCCACCGGAGCCGCCGCCGTGGCGGGGAATTGCTTTATTTTTCCCAAACCCGGTAGAATCGCCTGCACACCACCAATCGGCACCTTCGCAGCAGGATCGGTCCCACCAGGGAGGGTATACTATGCGCCGCAATCCCGGAACCATGAACCGCCAACGGCGATGGATCGCCTTGTTGCTGGCTTTGGGCATACCGGCGCTGGGTATGGCCCTGGCCGTGCTGGTTTCGCCGGCCATGGCGAATAAGCACACGCGGGGGATTGCCGTGGTGCCGGTGATCACCCGGCAGGGCAAGCGCCTGGAGCTCTACAAGGGAAGCCACGCGCTGCTGGTGGGGGTGAGCGATTACACCGCCGGCTGGCCGAAGCTGGAGAGCATCCCGGGAGAACTGGACCGGTTGCAGGCCGCGCTGGAGCGCCAGGGGTTCAGCATCACCCGAGTGATGAATCCCAAGGGCCGCCAATTGAAGCGGGCTTTCGAGGACTTCATCGACCAATACGGCTACGAGCCGGAAAACCGGCTGTTGTTCTTCTTCTCCGGCCATGGCTACACCCGCAAGATCAGGAATCGCTCCAAGGGCTACCTGGTGCCCGCCGACGCGCCCGACCCCAAAAAGGACGTGCGCGGCTTCAATCGAAAATCCCTCACCATGACCGAGGTGCTGGCCATGGCCCGGAAAATCGAGGCCAAGCACGCCCTCTTCATGTTCGACAGTTGCTTCTCGGGCGCCATCCTCAAGACCCGCGCCGGGCCGCCGGTGCCGCGCCACATCACCGACAAGACCGCCAAGCCGGTGCGCCAGTTCATTTCCGCCGGCAGCGCGGGGGAGGAAGTGCCGGCCATAAGCGTATTCCTGCCCAGTTTCATCCGCGCCATCGAGGGCGAGGGCGACACCAATGGGGACGGCTACGTCACCGGCAGCGAATTGGGGGGATATCTCCACCAGAAGGTGCTCGGCTACGGCCCCGGCCAGACCCCGCAGTATGGCAAAATCCGCGATCCCGACCTGGACGAAGGGGATTTCGTCTTCATACTCCGCGCGGCCGCCCCCGTCGTGGCCAGGACGGAAACACCGCCCCGCCGGCTGGTTGCCGCGCCCAGGTACGATGCCGAAGAAGAACTGTGGGAGGAAATCAAGAACTCGAAAGACGTCGAGGACTTCAAGGACTACCTGGAGGCCTACCCCAACGGGCGCTTCAAGGTGACTGCCCGCATTAAAAAGCGGAAACTGGAACGCAACCTGGGGAAAACCCCTGCCGCCAAACCCGCCCCGCAAACCGCGGCCGTGAAGCCTCCCGCCCCGGCCAAGGAAGGCCCGCCACGTGGGGTTACCTGGGAGCGCGTGTTTGGCGATGGAAATTCCATGGCCCATTCCGTCGTGCCGGTGCCTGGGGGTGGGTATGTTATTGCCTATTCCACTCCAGGCCAAGGAAATGAAAGGTGGTACACCTCCTTGCTGCGGGTAAACAGAAGGGGAGCGCGTCTGTGGAAGCGAAATTTAGGCAGGCAAGGCAAGAACATTCCAATTTCATTGATCGCTCTCCAGGAAGGCGGCTTTATTGTTTCCGGCAACACCAAGCCCATGCGCGCCGAATTTGAAAAACCATTCCTGCTTCGATTGGATAAAAAAGGGCGCCGTGTTTGGGAGCGGGTTTTAGGTCCAAGGATTCGGAGGTTAAGGGATAAAAGCACCATTTTTTCCATCGCGTTAAAAAACAACGGGGGAATTTTGGTAGCGGGAATCCAAGGCGCCGGGCGCTCATCCGACGGATTGGTGATTAATCTGGATAAGGATGGGAATACATTCTGGCGGAAAAAATATGGCGGTGGCGATGCC
>JACZSY010000126.1 GCA_022573975.1 SAR324 cluster bacterium
GGCGGCCTTTTCGTAGGCCGCACGGCTGGATTCGGGAACCCTCGGGATCCATTCAAAGGCCTGAATCGTAGTACCATGCTGGTCCAGGTGCGACACGAACACTTTGAATTCCTTACGGTCCACAAAATTGCTGGCCGCAAACAAGGCCCTGATGGAATGAACCTTATCCACTACTGCTTCCTCAAGGCTATTCTCCAGGTGTCCAATCCGTTCGATTGCGATTTGCTCGAAATCCTTGATTTCACGCTCGGTTTCCAACGAGTGCACCAGAAAAAATACCACAATCGACAAGGCGGTGCCCGTAATGAAAATGAGCACGATGGGCCAGGCTCGCCGGGTAAGGAGGGCGGCCGGTACGGGCCTCAAGAAGAATCTGGTGAAGGATTTCATGGGTTTTTGCTCCGCTGTTTCAGCCTGCCTGCATCCGTTGGGTTAATGGTTTTCGACCCGGATCGGCCGTGCCGTGCCACCTTGATGACCGCCTCAGGCGTCCGCCAGCGGAAGGCCGATGGTGACTTTCGTCCCCTGCTCCGGGACACTTTCGATGGCGATGGTCCCATCGTGAAGTTCCAGGTACATTTGCGTCAGGGTCAGGCCCAGCCCGAGTCCGTAGGCGGATTTGGACTGGCTCCCATCGACTTGCCGGAAAGCATCGAAAATAAACCCGACCTCCTCCTTCGTCATTCCCTTCCCCTGGTCCTCGATTTCAATTTGAATCTCATCGGAGGCGCTGGCCACGTTGAAACTGATTTCACTGCCGGCCTGGGAAAATTTGATCGCATTGTCGAGTATGTTGCCGATAATCTGCGCGATCCTGCCAGGATCCCCCAGCAGGGAGGGCAAGGATTCGGGCGGCGAATAATCCAGTTTCAGTTGGGCCGCCTCAATTTTCGGCTGGTAAACCTCCAGCACCCGGTCGATCAGCCCAGGAAGATGAATAGTTTGTTTGTCCAGATGGGTTTTCCCGGCACGAAGGTCCACCAACTCCAGGATGGTATTGATTACCTGGGTCAGCCGCAGCCCGGACTCCGTTATCATCTTATGAAATTCTATTTTCGAATCGTCACCTTCGTCCTCACCTGACACCACCAGGAAATCAGACACCGCGATGATCGTGGCCAAGGGGGTGCGCAACTCGTGGGACACCAGTGAAAGAAACTCGTCCTTGACCCGGTTGGCGATCTCCAGTTCCTGGGTGCTTTGCCCAAGTTTGGATTTTGTGTCCGCCAGGCTCCGGGTCAAATTTCCTCGTTCCTGTTCACGCGCCTTCAACTGAGATGCCACCCGTTTCCCTTCCAAGCGTTTCAGTCCGCGGATGAGGATGGATTGGGAAGCCTTGTTTACCGCGGCCAGCAGTTTTTCGGGGGTCACGGGCTTGATGAGGAAATCGCTCGCCCCCAGGCGCAGCGCCTCGATGGCCTCTTCCATCCCCGCATGACCGGTTATCACGACGATCTCAATATGCCTCTGCGGGGAAATTTCTTTCCTCACCATGCGCACCAATTCCATTCCATCAATTTCAGGCATTTTTAAATCGGTGACCATGATGCCGATTTCGTGATGTTCCTTGAGCAAGGCCATTGCCCCCATGGCGTTGGAGGCCGTTTTGCATACGTAATCGGAGCTTTCAAACAAATCAGCCATTTCCACCAGGATCTCCGGTTCGTCGTCCACCACCACCACCCAGGGAGAACCCCCTGGCCAGCCCTGCCCCTCCTGGGTGGTCAATCCCGACACGGGATGATCCTGACTGGGGGTTTGGTTCTCACCGCCCTCATTGGTGTAATCTTTCTGGTTCGATTTTTCCTTGCTCATCACGGATTCTCCCTCATTTTGGGAACGAATTGCCTCCGATTGGCTTGGTGCCCTGGCTTGGAGCATTCAATTTGATCGGTTCCTGAAAAAAAATCGTTTTTCATCGCATTGGAATATATGTTTTACACTGAACCAATCGAAAATGTTTTATCTCCGGCCCTTTTTTAGAGCATGAACCCGTTTAATGCCAGCAATATCCCCCCTGTGTGAAAAATTGTGTAAATTGTGCGTTAATCCTTCAGCTCACCATGCTGCCGGGAGCAGGTAATGACCAAGACCGTTTTGATCGTTGAAGATGACCGCGAGACCCGAGAGGAGATTGCCGAAGCGCTTTCGGAGGAGGGGTACCTGGTTCTTCCTGCGGGAAATGCCGCGGAAATGTGGTCCCAACTGGAAAATCAACCTGTGGACCTGATTCTCCTGGACCTCATGCTCCCGGATGGGAACGGACTCGAACTGGCCCGGAATATCCGCCAGCGTTCCAAGGTGGGAATCATCATCGTATCGGGAAAGACCGCGGAGGTGGATCGGGTCGTTGGTCTGGAAGTGGGCGCGGACGATTACATTACCAAACCCTATTCACCCCGCGAACTGATTGCCAGGGTGCGTAGCGTGCTCCGCCGCACGGAGGGCGTGGTTTACCAGAATAATAGTAGGCCTGCTGATGAAGCCGATGCCCCCATAATGGAATTCGACAATTGGCGAATGGACACCGCGGCCTATGCTCTGTTCGATGCTTCCGGGAATGAAATAAATCTAACCACCGCGGAATTTAAGGTATTGCTGATCTTCGTTGAACATCCCAACCGCGTATTCACTCGCGATCAACTAATCGACCGGCTCCATGGCCAGGACTGGGCGGGCTACGACCGCAGTATCGACGGTCTGGTGAGCCGGTTGCGGAAAAAAGTTCACCCAGGCCCGAAGAAACCCGAATACATCAAAACTGTGCGGGGAGTCGGGTATATGTTTACGCCGAAGGTGGTTCTCAAATCCTGACCCCCCTTTCTTTCCTATTTTATTTCTTCCCTTTCGCCAGCTGGTCTCCGGAACATCCTGGATCATTCTGTATCCCACCCTCTGAACACTCCCCCCCATCTCCCATTTCCAAGCGGTAATCAATTGCCGGGATGTGCTTCTTGTTGCCGGGAAGCAAACCGTAATGCCGGAGGTCTGAGAGCGGGCCGGTCACACTTCCCAGGGTCATTCGAAAATAACCAGCGGGGGGGACTCCGCTGGTGGTCCGGCCACCCGTTTGCATCCCCCAATTTCTCGTCATCACCATCCACCATCCATACGGCCACGATTTTTGCTGCATTCCTGCCTGTTTTTTTGGGAGCAGAAATTACACGCGAATTACACAAATTTGAACGATCGGGAGAAATTCCGGACACACCCCGGGTTTAGACTGAAGCAAAACAACAGTGAAGAGAGTTGGAAATTAACAATCAATTTAAAATGGGTGCGAAATGGAAATGAAAAACTCAATGCAAAAATACGGCAGGTTTTTATTTGACGTTCATTGTAATAAAAATATTATTTTTTATACATTTTATTTGCCTTTTCCCATATTATTGTTTGCGCTTATTTCACTTTTTTTCTCTCCAAACTTACTGGCCAATAACTCATCAAGGCAAAATTTTGGAATTTTTTTGAAACTGGTAAACCCCGCCGTGGTAATAACCAATTCAGATGTTAATTATGAAATTATTACCATCAACGGCAAAGGTAAAAGTGATAAAACATCATTGATATTGCTTTCCAGAGTTGGTTTCCTCCCAACTATTATTACATCAAAAAATATATCCATTATAAAAACCGACAATTTAGACCAAATGATAATCCATCAAGCCAAAATCAGCACAAGGATATTTGACCATCGAATTGAAATCCAGCCAAGGAATTATATTATATTTCAATTGCGCGTGGCCTCCTCAACAAGCGTTGAACCAGCCTCACTTAAAAGCAACGATAACAGGATTACGTTTTTGTATGAATGAGTGATAGGCTACCTTCTTACATCGATCCACCAGGTAAGCTGCCGCCTGGGGTGGTGAACCCGCCTCATTGGGGATGAGCAAATCCGCCCCGCGTCGCGGGGATGGAGGCTGCCGGCCCGCAGGTGAAAACCTCGGGTCCGGATTTCGTGGTTTTTTCGTTTTTCGAAAAACCCCTCGACCCGAGTTGTTTATCGGATATCGTGAATGCGATAGTTAGCTTGTTGGAAAGGAATTGGCGTAAAAACGAATCCACAGGGTTTGACTTTTCACCAAGCATTTCTATCGACTCATTGGCCCGCCAATCCATGGATTCGGGAAATATCGGCCAGGAAATGGATAAGGGAGGGGGGAGGCTATTTCAATCGCAGCAAAAACCCGGAATTGATATGAAACTCTGACCCTTATTTTCGATTCCTTTCATCTTGATGGAAAATCGCTCGCATCGATATGAAGATCCTCATCGCAGACGACGAAGCAGAGATTCGCGCAGAGATCTTGGAGTGCCTTGCCGAGGAGGGGCATGATTGTATCGAGGCCGGCTCAGGGGTGGAGGCCGTAAGTCTGGCCTTTTCGGAGAAACCAGATCTAATCCTACTCGATGTCAACATGCCCGGTTTGAGCGGAATCCAGGCGTGTGAACGTATCAAAGCCGAAACCTCCCTTTCATTTACCCCCGTGATCATGATCACGGCTCTATCCGACACATCGCACATTGTTTCCGGCCTTGCCGCCGGGGCTGATGATTACTTGACCAAACCCGTTAGTCCGGATGAGTTGATCGCCCGGGTCAATTCGATGTTGCGAATTAAAACCCTTCACGACCAGGTTCTAAATCAAGCAAAACAATTGAAACTCCAGGCGAAAAAACTGTCGGAATGGAACCGAAAATTGAAAACCCGGGTTCGATCCCAGGTGGAGGAATTGGAAAGAATCGGAACTTTCGAGCGGTTCCTTGCGCCACAATTGGCCGAGGTCATCGGGAAAACCGGCGGTGAGGAAATGTTTAAAAGTCACCGTCAAAATGTGACTGTGATTTTTTGCGATATCAGGGGATTCACCAAATTCTCGGTGGAATCCGATCCGGAAGAAGTCATGGAGGTGTTACGCGAATTTCATGGGGCCATGGAGAGGAACATCCATAAATACCAGGGAACATTGGCGAGCTTCGCCGGCGATGGGTTGATGGTGTTTTTCAATGATCCCTTCCCACAGCCGGAACACCCTTCAATCGGCGTCCGAATGGCCCTGTCCATGCAAACTGAGGTTCGAATTCTCATCGACCTCTGGTCAAAACGAGGGAATGAGTTGGGATTCGGCGTAGGGATCGCGACCGGGTTTGCCACCATGGGGTTGGTCGGATTTCAAAAACGTGTGGAATACACGGCGATTGGGAACGTCACCAACTTGGCCGCCAGATTATGCGACCGGGCCAGGAATGGAGAAATTCTTGTGGAATCCCGTGTCAGAATGAATTTGGATGATTCCTTCAATGTTTCCCCGGCTGAAATGGCTGAACTTAAAGGTTTTCCAAAATCGATCCAAATCTACAATGTGCTGGACCAAACCCCTCCCTCGCCAAACCCGGAGTAAATTTGGACCTCCCAGTCCACCCTCAAATCACCCATCGCCTGCAAAGCTGTAGAAAAAAGGGGCTGCTCGAAATCATCTCGGGGAGGGGGAAAACCATGTTCAAAACCAATATCCGTTCCAATCAAAGAAAGGCCATCGCGTCCATGGCGAAAACCTTGTCTACAGTGTTTCCGTTGACTTTTTGAGGTGCGATCGGAATGGTGCGGAGACGAAACCGACGCCGATTCGTTCAGTAACCGGAACGGTTACCCCTCGCCATGGGGGTTCCCTGTTAATTCCCTGTTATTTTTTCACGGAAATTCAAAAAGCCGGATTCCAGCAGGGTTTGCAGCCGCAGGACTCGAATTAACTGGGATTTTTGTAAAATTTCCCCCGTATTTTTCACTGTTACAGGGTAATCAATGGAAACGGGTTCGCCATAAGGCTCCACACTCCGCTGAAGAGCCCTGAGCGAACCCCGGTTGCTCGGGACTTTTTTCCATGGACCACAATCCCGCAATCTCAACGCCCCAAACGGTTTCGGATGCGGTTTTTTGGCGGGGACGCTCCCCACGTCCCCCTTGACCGTCGTAAATCCGGCGCCGGATGGAATGGCGATCATCCGATTTGGCTCCCCAATGGCCGGTTCAGGGGTTTTGGGGTTGGGCGAGTCTCGCCGGCGAACCGTTTCACCGTGAACCGGGTGCATTCCAACCATTTGGAATTGGTTGCCCTCCCCGGAGTTCCTGTGGTACGTTTCTGCCCCTGGCCGGTGGTTCAAGCCATGTCGGCAAAGGGATGGCTTTATTTCCCATAATTTGATTTCCTGTCTCCGGCGGCACCGAAACGCCGTCCATGATCTTCAAAAGCGCCATGAAGTTAAACCGCATCGTAACCGATTCGCGCTTAAATCGTTCACCATTAAATCATTCGCAGCGGTGAATCATCCGCAGCGGCCGGATAGGGCGGGGAGCCATACGGGAAACAAGGAAAGCCAGCCAGAAATTGAGCATCGGGTTGCAGGTGAGGCGCGGGCCACCGCCCCGGCAGGCGCAGGTTGACATACCTCGCCGGATCGGCTTGACCCATTTCCATTCGGGTTTCAATGCCATCTTGGTGGCGTATGATGGCCTGCATCCATATGGCCCGCCCGATGGACGGGGAGATTGGTTCAACAACGTGAGTTCAACACGGTAATTTCAATTCGGTAATTTCAATTCGATAATTTTAACGCACCAGTTTCAACACGGTAGTTTCAACACGGTAGTTTCAACACGGTAGTTTTTAAACCCTGAGGAGGCAGACATGTTAAGCAGAATGACCGGATTCATCAAAATGTCGTTGGCCGGGGCGATCGTTTTCGCGCTCGGGTTGGGGAGCGCGGGCGCCGCGGAGACGATCAAGATCGGCGCGGTCGCGCCGAAGACCGGCCCCCTGGCGGTCGGCGCGTCCATCACCCATTGGCCCAATATCAAGCTGTGGGTGAGCCAGGTCAACGGCCGCGGCGGCCTGAGAATGAAAGACGGCAGCCGGCGCAAAATCCAGCTGATCACCTATGACGACCAGACCAACCCCACCGAGCACATCAAGGCGACCATCCGCCTGGCCACCCTGGACAAGGTCGATTTCATCGTGGCGCCCTACGGCACCGGTTTCAACGTGGCCGCGGCGCCCCACTTCGCCAAGTACGGGTATCCCCAAATCACCTCCACCTCGATCACCGACAAGATTCCTCAACTGACGAAGCGGTTTCCCGGCTTGTTTTTTACGCTGGGCAACACCACGGCCTTCGTGGGATCGGTGGTCGAAATCCTGGCCAAATTGCGCGATCAGGGAAAGATCGGGAACAGGGTCGCCATCGTGAACGTGGCCGCCGATTTCGGCATCGAACTCAAAAAGGCGTCCATCCCGATTTTCAAAAAGGCCGGCTTCAATATCGTGTACAACAAGTCCTATCCGCTCGGCACCCAGGATCTCTCCCCGGTGATGCGGGGGGTCAAGGCCTCCAATCCGGATGCCTTCGTGGCCTGGTCCTATCCTCCGGACACCATCGGCTTGACGGTGCAGGCCAAGATTCAAGGCCTCGACGTCAAGGCCTACTACAGCGCGGTGGCGACGGCTTTTCCGGTTTACCGCAACAAATTCGGCAAATCGATCGAGGGCGTGCTGGGCGCCGGTGGGCTGAACCTGGACAGCCCCGCGCTCCAGACCTATATGGCCGACCACAAGCGGGTGACCGGCAAGGAAGCTGACTTCTGGGCCAGCCCGGTGGTGTACGCCACATTGCAAGTGCTCGAACAGGCCATTGAGGCGGTGGGCAGCACCGACCGCAAGGCCGTCACCGCCTACATCAAGAGCGGCACCTTCACCACGGTGATGGGAACCTGGAAGTTCAAGAATCAGGTCATCCCGAGTTTTTGGACCGTCGGCCAATGGCAGAACGGGAAGTTCTACGGCGTGTCATCCACCGGAATGCCAGGCGAAAAGCCGGTGGCCATCAAAAGGGGTTGGTAGCCTCCGCTTGAGCGTTGCGTCATTGAAAACCCCCAGTGCGATGCCGATGAACACGTTGCCGTGAAGCTATCGGCGGGCTGCGCCAACGGTGCCGTTTCGCCAACGGTGCCGTTTCGCCAACGGTGCCGTTTCGCCAACGGTGCCGCCGCGTCACTGGGGTTTTTTTCATCCGGTTTGGTGTTCCTGTTTTTTTTATTTCATGGGGATGGTGTTCCCATGGGGGTTTTCAATTCATTCGGTGAAGGCCAATGGATGTCCTGATCACCGGCATATATATCCTGATCACCGGCTCCTTGCTGGGGGCGACCTATTCCCTGATCGCCATGGGCCTGGCGCTGCAATACGGGGTCGCCCGGATCATGAACCTGGCCAACGGGGAAATGTTCATCGCCGGGGCCCTGGTGGCGTTCTGGGTGGTCACCTCCCACCAACTCAGCCCTTACGTGTCCCTCGTGTTCGTGGTGCCAGGGGCCTTCGGTATCAACTGGCTCATTTACCGTTACCTGCTGAGGCCGCTGGTGCGCCGGGCCAAACACCGGGGCCAGTTGGAGGTGGACAGCATCCTGGCGACCTTTGGGATGGGATTCATCCTGGTCGGGGTGTTGCGCGAGGTCTTCGGCGGCGAACTGTTTTCCTATTCCTACCTGCTTGAACCAATCAAAATCCTCAATAACAATTTCGCCCTCAACCGGGTGATCGGGTGCCTGGTTTCGGCGCTGGTCTGCGGCCTGCTCTACCTGGGGTTTTACAAAACCCGGGCCGGCATGGCCATGCGGGCCGTTGCGGTGGACCCCGCCGCCGCGGGACTGGTGGCCATCGACGTGCCGAAAATATCCGCGCTTTCCTTCGCCCTCGGCGGAGCGGTGACCGCGGCGGGGGGCGTCGTGATCAGCACCTTTCTCACCGACATGGACCCCTCGGGGGGCGTGGTCTTCACCCTCAAGGCGCTGATCGTCGTGATCATGGGCGGTGTGGGAGACGTGCGGGGGGCCATCGTCGCATCTTTTATCCTCGGTCTCACCGAAACCCTCGTCGCCACCCTGGTCGATCCGGGATTTATCCTGGCCGCGGCCTATTTCTTATTCGTGCTGGTGTTGTTGTTCCGGCCCCAGGGGCTTTTCGGGAGGCGCCGGGCATGACCCGCAATGAGGGGATCGGATGGATGCTGGCCGTGGCGGGGTTCGGGGCGATGGCCTTCTTGCCGCTGCTCGAGGATGCAGACTATCTGATGGGCCTCGCCTTGAATATTACCATGTTCACCGTATTGGCCACCTCGTGGGCCCTGTTTTCCGGGCCGACCCATTATATCTCGCTGGCCACCGCGGCCTTCTATGGGGTCGGGGCCACCGTGGTGGCGATGGGATTCGAGGTGCTTCCCTTTCCGGTGCTGTTGGGCCTGGCGGGATTGGCCGGGGGAGTGCTGGCCGCCCTGGTGGGACTGGCCACGCTCCGTCTTTCCGGCGTGTATTTCGTCATCTTCACACTGGGGTTGGCCGAATTGATCCGGCAACTGGTGAGTTGGGTGCAAAGCAACATCGTCGAGGTGGGCTCCATTCAGGTGTTCACCGACAACAGCGATAATTGGATTTACTGGGAGTTGTTGGCCCTGGCGGCCCTGGTTTTTCTGGTGGGCTGGCTGATCGAGCGTTCACGGCTGGGATTCGCCATGCGGATCATCGGCAACGACGAGGTGGTGGCCTCCCACAGCGGCATCCATTCGGCCGGCTCGAAGGTGATCCTGTTCGTGATTTCCGGCTTTTTCGCGGCGGCCGTGGGCGCCGTGATGGTCACCAAGATCATCAATTTCGATCCGGACACCTTCTATCTTCCCATCATCTCTTTCCAGGTGGTGATCATGGCCCTGCTGGGGGGCGTCCATCGGCTGTGGGGGCCTTTGCTGGGGGTGATCCCGTTCACCCTGCTCTGGGAGGTTATCGAAAACAGATTCCAGCAACCGATGGAAATGTTCGGGGTCGAAATCGTCTCGGCAGGCTCCCTCAAGGTGATCCTGCTGGGGGTTTGCTTCATGCTGATCGTATATTACATTCCCCGCGGGGTGGTGGGCCGGGTCGAAACCCTGGCCAGGCGGCTGGCGCCCGGTGGAGGCGCGAGCCATGGCTGAAAACGCATTGCTGGAGGTGCAGGGGGTCAGCAAGCATTTCGGCGGGCTGGTGGCCGTGGACCAGATCAGTTTCACGCTCCGCCACAACGAGGTGCTGGGCCTGATCGGGCCCAACGGCTCGGGCAAGACGACCATGATCAACCTGATTTCAGGCGCCCTGAGACCCACCATGGGGGACATTTTCATGGGGGACCGGCTCATTTCGGAGCGCCCGGCCAGATTCATCGCGCGCCTCGGCATCGCCCGCACCTTTCAGTTGGTGCGCCTGCTGCCGTCGCTGTCGGTGCTGGAAAACGTGATGGCCGGCGCCGTCTTCGGGCACAAGCGGCTGTGGGGGCGCGAGGCGCGGAAATATGCCGCCCGGCTGCTGGAGCGGGTGGGAATGGGCCACGCCATCGGCATGCCGCTGCTGGCGCTGACCTATATCGACCAGAAACGCGTCGAACTGGCCCGGGCGCTGGCCGCGGACCCGGATATTCTCCTGCTGGACGAATGGCTGGCCGGTTTGAATGCGACCGAATTGAAACTCGGGATCGATCTGGTGCAGACCCTGCGCCAGGAAGGCCGCGCCATTATCGTCGTCGAGCACGTGATGGACGCCATCCGCAGCCTCTGCGACCGATGCATCGTGATGAACAGCGGCGCCATGATCGCCGAGGGCTCCCCCGGCCAGGTGCTGGCCGATCCGGCGGTGATCCACGCCTATCTGGGAGACAGCCATGCTTGAATGCCTCGGCCTTTCCGTGTCCTATGGACCCCACCGGGCTCTTGAGGGCGCCACCCTTCAGGTGGCGCCGGGTGAGATCGTCGTGATCCTGGGGGCCAACGGCGCGGGGAAAAGCACCCTGTTGAAAGCCATCGCCGGATTGGTTCCTGCCTCGGATGCCAGCCAGATCAAGATGAACGGCAAATCGATCAGGGGCCTGCCGCCCCACCGGATCGTGGAAGCGGGCGTGGCCCTGGTGCCCGAAGGACGCGCCCTGTTCGGCGAACTGACCGTGGCGGAAAACCTGCTGCTGGGGGCCTATGCCCGCCGCGCCAGGGATTCCGAAGCCGAGCACCTGCAAAGCGTGCTGGAGCTGTTTCCCATCCTGGCCGAACGGCGGGGACAGACCGCCCACACCATGAGCGGCGGCGAACAGCAGATGGTCGCCATCGGCCGGGCCATCATGTCCGCGCCGGCGATCCTGATGCTGGACGAACCCTCGCTGGGCCTTTCGCCGTTGTTGTGCAAGGAACTGTTCAAGGCCTTCGGGGAAATCCGCGACACCGGCGTGGGCATCTTGCTGGTGGAGCAGAATGCGCACCTGGGACTGGCCATCGCCGATCGGGGCTATGTGTTGGAAACCGGCCGGATCGTGGCGGAGGATGCGGCGGAACGCCTGGCTCGCGATCCGGCCGTGCGCGAAGCCTACCTGGGCGGCGCGGGGGAGTCCGGCCCGGAAACTTCGCGCGTCATCCCCGCCAAGCAGCCGCCTGCCTTATCTCCCGTGACCACCGCAGCCACCGCGCCCACGGCAACCACCGTGCCCACGGCAACCACCGTGCCCACGGCAACCACCGTGCCCACGGCAACCACCGTGCCCACGGCAACCACC